>JBBQIT010000115.1:0-9705 GCA_038325205.1 Bdellovibrionota bacterium | reverse complement strand
ACAGCCGAAGCTTGGAAAGAGAAAATAGAAGAAGCAGCTAAATCAAATCCGCAGTCGCTTGCCTCGGTTCGCAAAGACGTCCCGCAGGGGCTGGGCGATGAAGATAAAGATATTGTCTATTTTGCGACGAATCGAAAGATCACCGCTGTCAGAGGTAAGGTTCGTCAGTACAAGTACCACGGTGAAATTCGAGCTCCTGGGATTCCGGGTTTAAGTTGGGGAAGTTGTAAAATAGATCTTCCTACTCGTGCTCAGGAGCAATCTTGGTGGTCTAGCAATAAAGCCGCCATTTTAGACACCAATTTTTACAATGAAGCCAATTTCTTCAAACAGGTCTCAAGCGCTTCGAGCAAAGATGTGTTTCTTTTTATTCATGGTTACAACAACTCTTTTGAGGATGTCGTGTTGCAAGCCGCGCGAATGAAGCGAGATCTAAAATTTCCAGGAAGCGTGATGGCGTTTAGCTGGCCTTCACAGGCTTCCTTCTCGGGATACAACGCGGATCAGAGATTGGCCGATGGGAAAGATACCCAAGAAGCTTTCGACTATGTTTTGGAAAAGGTGGTCACCAACACCGAAGCGCAAGGAGGCAAAGTTTATTTGCTCGCCCACAGCATGGGAAATCGCCTCATGGCTCACGCGCTTAGAAATCTCTATTTGAAAAAAGGCGAAGCGATGGAAGCGAAGAAGAAAACGGATCGAACTCTTTCGGTCGTTGCGTTTGCGGCCCCCGACGTGGACCTAAATATCTTTTCAGCGGTTATCCCTTCCACAGTCGCCATCGCGGATATGGTTAGTTTCTACTATTCAACCAAAGACAGGGCCCTAGGGCTTTCGGAAGAAATTCACGATATGAACCGCGCGGGACTACATCCTGTCTTTTATCAGCAAAAAAATGCCGAAATGACCACGGTAAATACCGACAAGGTACAGAGTTGGTTTTCTGTGGGGCATGCCTATTACAGCAGCGCTGATAGCGCGATCTTGGATTTGTTACTGCAATTTCGATATCACCGAATAGCTAACAAACGGCTTCCTCCGTTGGAGCTTGATCCGGAGAGCAAGAAACTACTCTTTACTCACTGGTTTCTTTTGTAGGAGGCGAAATGCCAGCGACAGCAAAATGGGCACTATTGTTTCTTGGCTTTGCGATTTTCTCAAACGTTTCATTAGGGAAAATTCGATTCTATGCCGTAGTCGATACTTTTGATGGGAAAGTGGGGCCGGGCTGTGAAAAGAGTTTCACAATGCTGAGTGCTCTCTTGTTAAACGCGGCAAAATTGCGAGGTAAAACGGCCAGGGATTTCGAAATCCTACAATGGAAACGAGAAGGAACCGCCATCGTTCCTACTCGCGAAGCGGTTTTACTGCATTTCGCGAGCCTCAACAAACAAGAGGACTTCAAACCTACCGATATTCTTTGGTTCTACTATTGCGGTCACGGAGAGATGGATCCCGTGAAAAAGCATATTTTAAAAATGGCTGATGACTTGCCACGCGATGAACTGGTGAAAGCGATGGAGGCCGTTGGCGCGCAAGCGGTTATTCTTACCACGGATGCCTGTGCGGTAGCCGGAAGGTACATTGATGAAGGGCTGGTGGGTTCGGGGGGACCGCCGGTATTTGATCATGATCTATGGGAAGTCTTTGAACATATCGCCCAAAATACTGTCGGTACGGTGAATATCAATTCCGCGATGCCAGGTACTCGGGCTTTCGTAGACCCTGATCCTAAAGAGGGCGGAGCTGTGTTCAGCAATGCTCTTCATAATATTCTGCATCGGCCTATAGCATCGCTCGATCTGAATAAAGATAGGATTGTCTCGTGGCCTGAGATTTTCTTACAGCTACGAGACCGGACTCAAATCGGGTTTACCATCATCGATCGAAAATACCGGGTGGCTTTAGATAACAATTTAGGAGACGACAAGAGCCAAACTCCGGTCGCTTTTTCTTTAGGAAACCAGGCTGAAGGTGAAGCGTCGGCAATCCTATTCCAACGTCCTTTCGAAAGAAGAGACGACTTTGATGGCGAGGGGGTTATGTTCTTACTTAGAACCCAACTCGCTCCAAAATTTGTCGGCCACAAGCTTACCCTCTCGCTTACCTTCTTCGATACCGCGGGTCAGCCGATTGTTTACCAGCCGGGCCATAAGTATTTGCCGTATGACACGATTGATGTCACAGAGACGAATCGTCGCCCTAACGACAATAAACCTTGGGGCTTTTTTGTTCCCAATCCTGCTGTGCTTGCGCCGGAAGGCCAAGAGGGAAGTCTGCGTGTCGCGGTCACCCTTTGGGATCGTTCCGACGGCGACAAGAGGGTCTTCGAACAATTGCTTCCCATGGTAAGCCGCGATCCCGGTGGGCTTGGGCCCAGAAACTAGAATGGCTCCGTTCTTCCGATACTTTTTCTTTTTCGCTGAGTTGATTTTATTAAAATACTGAAATCGCTGATTTATTGCCAGGCTCTTTGGGTCCCCTTGACATAAGTCTGCTCGCGTCATTCTGTGTGCCCATCGCGATTCATTCGCTTTTTACATGGGGAGACAAATGAAAGCATCCAACTCGATTCTTCTTCTAGGTTTGTTAGGTATCGCTTCCACTCTTAGCGCGGCAGGCAGACCAACTCCTCGAGTGGCGGAGGATGCCCCCGTCGCTGAAAAAATACAAAAAGTGTCTCCGGCCGTAGTCGTTAAGGAAGACGAATCCGTTGCCGCCTTTCGCTCACGCGCTAAATTGCTTTTGCATTTTATTGAGACGCTGAAGAGCCATCCCCACATAAACCTTGGTGAAGAGAGTGTAGATCGGATCAAAGTCGCTTTGAAATACACGCGAATCTTGAAAGCGGAAAAGAGCGCGATTCAAGACGCTATCGGAAATCAGGACGCCCAAGTCGTGCTCCCCGTTGCGGTTCCGATAAAAGATGATCAGCCCGAGCGCGAAGGATTTATGGCCATTCTTGTGAATGATGACAACGTGACCGACTGCTTGAAGAGCCAAAGAAACTTTGATTCGGAAGTTGTGGATACTTATCGAAAGGTCGCAGGGCTATCGTCTAAATTCCGGATGGACGCAAAACCGTTGATTCACTTAATGGTGGTGGCAAAGCAAAATCATTTGGGCCAACCGGACGTCAGAGGCGAGAAGTAAAGCGCTAGACGGGAAGAGCCGGACAAGCGCCGACCAATAGCACTACGGTAATCGCAAGCACGAACTCTATGGCTCCCAAAAGGTGCCGATTCATCGATATTTCCCCCTATGGTGATCGTTTAACACAAGGGGACAGGAATGCTTTAACCGCCTGCATCATCAGTTAAATTGAACGCGTTGTTGCCACGGATGGTCGTTTTTTTGAGCGTAGTCGAGGACAAGTTCTCTGGCTTGCGCCAATGTTTTTGCGTTGGTCATCACTTTCCAAAAGTAGTGGCCGAATAGAAAAAACTTCGAGCCAACCCCGATAAAGAAAAGCAGTTTTTTTAAGTTATATTTTTCATCGGAGCTGTAAATAGCGAGGAGATTGATGAAGCGGACGCAGGCCCTAAAATACTCTTGGCTCTCTTCTTCTTTGGTGAGAGGGGGGCGCTCCGCCGTCAGTCCTAATTGAAAAGCGATTTGCCATAGTATCCAGGGTCGCGCCGTGGCGGCGCGTCCTACCATGGCTCCATCCACTTCCATCTCCTTTACGAGATAGAGCGCATCCGCGGCGGTTTGAATATCTCCATTGGCGACGACAGGAATGGATCGACGTTTGGCGACAGCCTCAACGACCTTCCAGTCGGCTTCGCCATTGTGTCCTTGGGCTTGAGATCGGCAGTGAAGGGTGATCCAATCAGCACCCGCGATCTCCAAAGCCTCTGTAAATTCTAGTAAGTAATTAAGCTCACTTTTTTCGCCCCCGCTTCTCAGCTTTACGCTTACTGGCACGGGGGAATATTTTTTGGTCATTGCCACCACATCCGCGGCATATTTTTTATCGCCCATCAGCATGACGCCCCAATTGTGCTTGAGCAGATGAGTGGCGGGACATCCCATGTTGATGTCAAAACCCCACGGCTTTAGCGCCATCAACTTTTCGACGCTCGGGCCAATAAACCTCTCTTCATTACCCAAAAGTTGGGGGATGAAGTAACGCTCTTCGGGCGCGCAGCGAAGCGCATTCGCTTCTTCTAGCCTCTCGCTGGGGAGTCGTCGGGTAGAGAGCATTTCAGTAAAAAGAAGCGAGTTTATATCTGGGGGAAGGTAGCTTCGGATTAGTTCTCGGAAAGCGACATGGCTAAGACCTACCATCGGGCCAACCATAAAGGGAAAGGTGATCCCCATTCGGTCCAATCGTGTGCGGACAGGGGTATGGTTCGGCGCTAGGTTCATGTAAAGGGTTTATTGCGAATGAGGAAGAGTTTCAAGTAAAGCATCATCTTCCCATAAAGCCCGTTTAGGCGTAGGCTACGGTTCAAGAAGTCTTGAACAGGAGCTCTGCATGAAGGTTTTAGTTACTGGCGCAACAGGATTAGTGGGAAAACCCTTGGTTCAAAGCTTAGCTTCATCAGGTCACTCTATCGTAGTGCTCTCGCGAAACCCTGAAAAGGCTAAATCGCTCTGGGGGATTCCTGTCTCGGCGTATGCCTGGCGGGCGGAAAAGGAGCCTGTTCCTGAAGCTGCGCTAAACGGAGTCGATGCCGTTGTCCATTTGGCTGGTGAAGGGATCGCTGACAAACATTGGTCGGCAAAGCGCAAACAAGAGATTTTAGATTCAAGGGTGTTAGGAACACGTCATCTTTTTGAGGGGATAAAAAGTCTCAAAGGCTCAAAACCCAAAGTAGTGGTGTCGTCCTCAGCTATCGGTTTTTATGGAAGCCGTGGCGATGAAAAATTAAGTGAAAGCGCTTTGCCCGGAAGTGGGTTTCTCTCGGAAGTCTGCCAAGCCTGGGAAAAGGAACTTTTTAAAAACGACAATCTGGGCATCCGTTTGGTAGCCATCCGCACGGGAATCGTCCTCGCCGCTGAAGGCGGGGCTCTCAAAAAAATGCTGCCTCCCTTCAAAATGGGAGTCGGCGGTCCGATTGGGAGCGGCAAACAGTGGATGAGTTGGATTCATCGAGACGATCTGATTGGCCTCATCCTTCATGCGTTAACTCACGATGAGATGACTGGACCGATCAATGGGGTAGCTCCTAATGCGGTGACCAACGCGCATTTTTCAAGAGTCCTGGGGCATCTGCTCCATCGCCCCGCTTTCATGAAGGCCCCGGCGTTTGCCATGAAGCTAATGCTAGGCGAGATGTCGGAATTAGTTTTGGGGAGCCAAAGGGTGTTGGCGGATAAGGCCGAACAATTGGGATATCACTTTAAATATCCCTTTGTAGAAACCGGACTAGCCGATGCGGTCAAAAAAAAAACGTAAAATATTCTCTTTTGGAAATGGAGCAGTGGGTACCCGCCCCGCTTAATGAGGTGTTCTCCTTCTTTTCGGATGCAAACAATCTAGAAAAACTAACTCCCGGATGGCTGCACTTTAAAGTACTAGGAAAATCGACTCCCGAAATTAAACAAGGAACGCTAATTGACTATCAATTATCGATTCACGGCATTCGCTTGCGTTGGCAATCTAAAATCATAGATTGGGCACCGGGAAAGCAGTTTGTAGATATTCAGGTGAAGGGGCCTTATCAACTGTGGCACCACACGCACGAGTTTAAAACCGTAAGTGGAGGAACGTTGATGGTAGACCGAATTAAATACCGGTCGAAAGGTTGGTTGTTAGCGCCACTCTTAGAGGCTGCCTTTGTCGGGCCAGACATTAGAAGAATCTTTGCCTTTCGGCATAGAATCATAGGGCGGCTTTTTGGTAGCGCTTGATTTTACGATTTGAGAATCGCGCACGCCTTTACTATTTTTCGGTTTAGAGATGGAATATAATGCGGTATCTCCGTTTTTGTTGGTGGTTACGAGATGGAACTCCCCATCCTTCGCGCATTCGCATTGGAATGGCTCCCAGTCTGGTAATCCATCACCACTGATGCCCGAAAGGATAAAAATTTCGTTGGAAAATCCCTTTTGGCCTAACTGGCTACCTGTCGCAAAAGTAGGGATGTTTGCTCTTTCTAGTATAGGTGGCGAGTTTGTACCCTCACCCTCTTTGGTGTAAATCCATTCGCACGGATCGGTTTCGCGGTTAGAGTAAACCAAGTTACCGTTATCTTCTCTAACGTGAATTCGTACTACTCTGTCCGTCGGTAGAACGTCTCCAATGTCTCGTATTGCTCTAAACCCTGCTGCTTTGTCATTACTAAAATCTGATTCAGGGCCGCACTGCTTAAAGGCAGCGTGTGAGTCCTTGTCCTCCTCGTGGAGTGCTTGCACTCTAGCCTGCTTCTTTTGGGGGTCAGCTAAAAGAGAACCGATGTCATGAGTCCTTGCCTCTTGTCGAACAAGCGATTCGCTAAAAGGAGGAGAGTTCCCATCCGACGCACGAATGGCAAAGGAATGCGATGCTAGACTAGTGAAAATAAAAAAAGTAATAAAGGAACGCATGTTACTTGTTCCCCTTTTTATCGCATTGAGGTTTGGTGTTCCTGAGTTCAGCAGCTACCATTCTTTGAAAAGCTTTGGTTTCCGCATCCACATTGGGATTAAATACTTCCATGGTCGGTTTAGTTTTCTCTGGGGCTTGATGTAAACTAGCCGCGATCCGTTTGGCCATCTTAAGTTTCTCTTCCTCATTTTCGGTGTGACTGATGGCGTTGACCACTTGTCCCCAGTTATCGTTGGGGCCTAACGTTGGTGGTTCGCTAGGAGCGGATGGTGGTGGCTTGGCCGGGACATAGGGAATGCCCACTCCATTTCCCCCATTTACATAAACTGGTCGGGCCGGGTCTGAGTTCGAGGTGTTCCCGGTGCTCCCGGTGTTATAGGGAAATGCGCCGAAATTTCCATTCATCAAATTCTGTTTTGCTTTGGCATCGCTATCCGTGTTCTTCTTCTCTGTGGTGCTGTTGGCAGAAACCGAGGGAACCATAGGAACGGTAGAAGCTTTTTCTCGACTGGGAGAACGTTGCGCTAGCGATGATTCGCCGACGGTCAAACTGCTCAAAGACCGGGACGGTTTTTCTAAATTGGTGACGGTTGAAGCTGGACTGGGATTGGTGATGGTGGTCTCAGTCGTTTCCGTTCTTGTGATTTGGTTCGGGTTACTGACAGAAGGGGCATCCGATAGATCCTTTAGTTTTGCTCCCTCGATCGCGGCTAGTAACGCCGCAGGAGGGTTCGGATCAATATTGGTGTTGTTCGTAGTAACAACCGTTTTGGTGACGTTATCCACTGGCGCTACAAACCCCAAAAAGATATCGGCTACGGTTTGCCCTTTTGCGGTCTCGCATTTTCGAGGCATCGCCGTTTCAATTCCTTTTGCCATGTCGTCCATTGGTGAAAAATCTTGGAGAGCAGCAATCGGTTTACTCTCTTGAATGTGACTTGCGGTAGCTCTCCGCCAGTTTTGAACCTCGAGCCCTTGGTCGGTGCGCTTTAACATGACAAAGTGGTCCCAGGTTTTAGGAATGCGGGTCATACCCCTAGCCATCCAGACTTCTAATAAAGTCGTAACTTGTTTACTGCCATTCATGGAATTGACCGTGGTGAGCGACCGAGTAAGTCCCGGACCGCCACCTAAAGTGAGCAAAGGATAGATCCGCTTGTTCGCTTTAAGAGGCGTTATAAAGATTGATTGGTCGGTAAAGATTCCATCTCTTTCGACGTAATAAATTTGGCTTCCTCTGAGACTAGCCGCCCAACGATCAGGGCTCGTGGGATCGTTTTTTTGGCAGTCATCGCTCAAACAACCATTGCTCGAGGGGTCATTCCAAATTCCGTGGAAGAGCCTGGGAACCGGACGAAAAGTGTAAGTCGTCAAAACAGAATGATTCGCTAAAGCGTCATCCTCGGAAGGAAACGCTTTTACCAAAATAGGATTGAGGTCCTGTTTCGCCCAAAGTTGGTCGCTAAATCCAGGGACTTTAGAAATCGCTTTTAGTTTCAGTAAAATTTTATCGAAAGACTCACATCGGAATTTATCGCGATGTTGGTATTGTTTTAGGGCCTGGTGGTATTGAGCGATTAGTTTCGGACGGGACAAAAACTCATTTAGGCTTTTCGCTTTCCCGGCAATCTCTTCCAGTCGAGCCAAGGATTCGCCTTGAGCCGACGTAGGCATAAGAACGTTCCCCGATACGAGTATCGAGGCTATTAAGAACAGCCTAGCGAGCATGGACTAGGACCCTTTTTTCTTTGTAAGCCGCATATTGATAGCGGACCTGAGCGATCTGGAAAATGTTCATGACGGGGCCGGCACTTTGTGAGGGAGCGTCGCCTCCCTCAGCGGCTAAGTCTCGGGGCGCATCGCCTCCTGCATCATCTTTTTTCATAAGCATGTTAAAGAAATCGTCTGAGTTACTGCCGCCCTTTGAAGACGCTTCGGAACCGCCGCCTTCTCCGCCACCGCCGCCTATAGCACCTTCTTGTACTTTAGCGGCGCCGCGACCTGAGGCCGCGGCTTCTTCTGCGCTGCCTGAAGTGGCTACATTGGCTTGATTTAAATCTTTGTTGCTGGCGCCCGTTCGAATTAATCCACTGCCTCCGGAGATATCTCCATTGGGTCCTGTTCCATTAGGTCCTTTGTCGGCATTGAGAAGGGCAGGCCCTTCGCCTTTTTTATCGCCGATGACTCCGGGAACGCTAGTGCCTCCGGGATGCGGATCACTAGCTGCAGGCTGAGCATCCGGTTTTTTATTCAAAGAAATTTGTGGAGGAACAAAATTGGGAATATCGATAGAGCTCGTAACCGGGTCGGTATCCAGCTTCTTGGGTTTGAGTCCATCTAAAGTCACTAAAGTTTGTTCTTCTGGCTTAACGGGCGTGATCGGACTTTTGGCCAAAGGTTCCGGCTGAGGAACTTTATTTTTATCGTCCTTTTTGTCATCTGAAGATGATTTCTTATCGTCACTGGAATTGTCTTTTTTATTCTTGGCGAAAGCTTGGGCTTGCATCTGCTGCTGTGCCATCATCATAAAGAGCATGGCCTGCATCTTTTTGTCGTCGGTTTTAGACGCCATCGTGCTCATCAAGAAGGCATTATTGAGAGAGTTTTGTTGCCCGAGTTGGGCTTGGGCTTGCGCATCCGATCTTTGATCGGCCAGGGCAAGGCTCGGAGCCGATAGTAAGGCGAGTCCGATGGTGAAATTTCTAAGTTGTCGTTTCATCGTTGCACACAAGTTTACGGGTAATTACTGAGCAATTGGGGTGCCAGGGAATCAGCCTTAAAAATGCTCTCTAATTGTCTACGGTAGGAACACCCCAAGTCGGGTTAGGCTCAGAACGCCTGCTTTCCCTTGCAGTTTCATCACTTGGGCTAGTTTGTCGAAAGTTTAGACACTCCCCGGAGCTATTCGACGGAAATAAGGACAGAATCGCCCTCAATTTTGAGGGGGTAGCACTTGATCTCTCGTGCAGCGGGGCCCTGTAAAACCGCCCCAGAAATGACGTTAAATCGGGACCCATGCCAGGGGCAGGTAATCTCTTCACCGTCGAGGACGCCTTCGGAGAGCGGCCCCGCACGATGGGGGCAAAGATCATCGGTCGCATGGAGGGTTCCGGCTACATTATAAAGAGCAATGGGTTTGCCGTTGATTTGGACGAGTCGCGATTTCCCGA
>JBBQIT010000114.1:0-9707 GCA_038325205.1 Bdellovibrionota bacterium | reverse complement strand
TTATCCATCATTCGAATGAAACACAGACCGAGGTCAGAAGCGCTAGGCCGATGAGGAAGGTTCGTGGCCTACGTCCGTATTGTCGCATAACCTTGATTATGGATTCCATTCCAACTTCCCATCGTAGCTAAGGCGCTCTTTTTGGAGTTTCTGAAGCTTTCGATTCCAGTATTTAGTTACGGCAATTTGGGCACCTAAGGTCCACCAGACAAAAATAGTAAGAATCCAGAGCGTCTCCCAAAGGATGACTCCCGACCTGCTCAGTCTCATGGCTCCCTCCCCGGCTGTATCTCATAATCCCAAGAGGTTTTTTCTCGAAGGGAACGGCCAACCCAAAGGACACGAACTCCCAGTAAAGCGTATGCGCGAAGGTTATAACTAGAAGAAAATGGACTTTTCTCCCAATAGACCTCTCGCTGACAGCGCCGGCACTTGCGGGAAACTAACGGAGGGGACGAGGGGCGATCGGTCTCCAAACCAGGCGCGCTGCTTTCGACCAACGCAAAAACACTCTGCCAGCGAAGCTTTGCCGACATTTCGGCCTGCACTTTAAGGGTGTCGATTTGATGTTCGAGCAAAACGTCCTCTTCTTGGCACTGCGGCTGGATGGGAGAGGGGATCTTCGCACAAGAGTGCGCTACATCGTGCGCGATTTCCAACCACTCCACCGTTTGGTTGTACGCGCGAAGCGCGTTCCAAATCGAGCGCTCTTCCCGTCCCAAAGCAATTGCGGCGTTGTCGAAAGCGATTTGTGCTTTTTCTCGACTCCACATTCCTTTCATCATGATTTGGGTGAGCAAAGGGCCGGCTACCGACATCAGACCGAACGCTAGATAGAGAATGAGCACGTCTTAGTCATTTGAAACCTAGAGTGCATCCACGACCACAATCCTGAATAACGAATACGCACTCGGCTCCAAATCTCCTTTCCTTCTCTTTTTTCAGACCAAAAATCCACCACGCGATGCCACCGCCGCTGCTCTTTTTCCGAGAGGCCGCGTACCGCTTGAGCGAACGCCACCTGCTTCGAATCCCTTTCCGAGGCTCCGAACGTGCGGTGGCGCACATAATGAAAGGCCAGATGATGAAGCATCGCTTGGACTTGCGTAGCTCGCCCAAGTTCTACGGTCATAATGAGGGACGGGAAAAAAAGAAGCGCCAATGACGAGACCGCTTCGAGAAAGACCGAACCTTGAATCGATTTCATTTTCCGCCCGGCTTTCCGGCGGATTCCGTATAGTCATCGAAGCCTTTTAGCTCGTAACTTCCCGACTCAGGGGATTCCAACTCCTTCTTCACTTCTTTATCTCCTCTCAACGCCGAAGAGATGGTGGCATAGCGAGCTCTAAGATTTTGGCCAACCACACTCACCACGGCGATAGCCGAAACAGCGACCAAGCAAAGTAAGATGAGGTATTCCGTGAGCGCTTGCCCGACCCTTTTCCAATTCTCTTTCACTTGAACCTCCCTTCGGGGCGAAGGGGTGCAGAGAACGTGCCCACATTTTAGGCGTGGAGGATCGGCGTAGAGACCGGAATCGCTCCTTTTCGGGAACGGAATTCGAGCCTATTTTCAGAGATTCGTTCGTTTTCGAAAGTATTTTTCATGTCTTACGAAAAACACTTGTCAAAAGGGGCAGGTTCTCCTAATTTTTTCGCTGCTTTGTCTTCGGACAGGAGGGTACGCCGATTTTTATTCCAAAAGAGATATTCTTAGTTAAAGGGGTTGGGAAGGAAAGAGAACGTCTTGCATCTTTCGAGATGGCTTTACGAGACGCCAAAATCGCCGAATACAACCTTGTAAAAGTAACTTCAATTTTTCCCCCGCGCTGCAAAATCATTCCGATCGCGCAAGGGGTGAAAAAGCTCAAAGCCGGGCAGATTCTGTATGTCGTATTGGCGGAGTCATCCACCAACGAACCGAATCGGCTCATTGCGGCTTCTATCGGAGTAGCTATTCCGAAAGATCCCGACATGTACGGCTACCTGAGTGAACATCACTCGTACGGAGAGACCAGCCTGAAGGTGGGCGAGTATGCGGAAGATTTAGCCGCATACATGCTAGCAACGACTTTGGGTATGAACTTCGAAAACGATGTTCAATACGATCCTCGCAAAGACTTGTGGCGGATTAAGAAAGAAGTCGTCTCTACGCGCAATATCACGCAAACTGCGGTTGGCGAAAAGAATGGTCTTTGGACCACAGCCATCGCAGCGGCCGTGCTGTTGGGCTAGGACCGGCTTCAGTTCTGCTCCACTCGCTTAAACCGAGAATTTAGCGTATTTTCTAACTGTGAATTACGGTTGGATTATCTATGGGTTGTGGTTTTGTTTGTCGGCGATTGCAATTGCCAATCTCCTGAGAAACAAGCGTGAGCCATCCTCTACCTTATCCTGGCTATTTTTTGTTACCGGGGTTCCGATCTTCGGAGCCCTTTTTTTTCTCGTCTTCGGCCCGCAACGTCTAGAGCGAAACGCCGTAAAAAGAAAAGAGCGCCTCCACTCGCGCTTTGTCCCAAGCAATCCGCAAATGAGTGCGGAACTGCTCAATTCCGATGACACTCACGTGCTTAAGCTCGCCAAACAGATCTCCTCTTACGAGGTTTCCTCCGAAAACGAAGTCGAAATTCTCCCGGATCCGATGACTGCGCTCACCGCGATGCGCGAGGCCATTCAAAACGCCAAAAATTTTGTGCATCTCGAGTACTACATCATCGCTTCAGACGAAGTGACCAAGCAACTCTTTGGAGATCTCGAAGCAGCGCTCGAACGAGGGGTTGAAGTCAGGATTTTGTATGACTCGCTAGGTTCCCTTTCTCTAAAACGACTATTTTTTAAAAATTTGAGCCGCTTGGGAGCGAAGATCGCGGGCTTTCTTCCGCTCTCGCTCACTCCGCAGCGAATCAATTTCAATTTTCGGAACCATCGAAAGATTCTTATCGTTGACGGCCAAATTGCTTTCACGGGGGGAACCAACATTGGGAAAGAATACTTAGGAATTCGAAACGAAAAGCAATGGCGTGATTTTGCGGTAAAGGTTCGTGGTCCTGTCTGTTTACAACTTTCGGATGTCTTTGCGACTGATTGGGAGTTTACGACCCAAGAAAATCTTTTTTTCCCGAAGTACTTCCCCGAAGCTATCAAAGCCGGTGACTCGGTAGTGCAAGTGCTGGAGAGTGGGCCTGACGCCGCCTTCAGGACACTTCATCAAGCTATCTTTCTTGCGATTAACTCAGCCCAACATCGTATTTTGCTTACGACTCCGTATTTTATTCCCGACAGTGCGATGATGACCGCTCTTGTCGTGGCAGCGCTTCGCGGAGTCAAAGTGCAGATCCTTTTGCCTCTTAAAAGCGACTCGCCCCTAGTCCAATACGCTTCACGATCTTTCTACGACACTTTATTAAAAGCAGGAGCTGAGATTTATGAATATCAGCCCCGCGTGCTTCACTCAAAACTGCTCATTATCGACAAAAAGTGGACCATCATTGGATCATCCAACATGGATGTGAGAAGTTTTCGATTAAACTTTGAATTAAACTTATTGGTCTACGGTCCAACGCTAACCGAAAAGGCCGCTGAAATATTTAATGCCGACCTGAGCCAGTCTCAAAGAGTCGCGCTCGAACCTTTCTTGGAACGTCCCCTCAAGCAGCAGATACTAGAGAACGCCTGCCGTTTACTATCCCCCATTTTGTAATTTGGCTGGGAGGCGAAAATTTAGGCGTCTTCAGAACGCGTGGCCTGGATAAATTCAGTGAGGTAATGCCTCGCAACCTGCTCGGCAGTCACGCGGCTTCCCAAGAAAAACCATTCAACGTCGTGAAACGTTCCAAACTTCGCTTCGACCATGCCTGAGAACATGAAGCTGACCTTCGAGCCTTTGCCGGGGCCTTCGGACATCATCTTATCGCATTGCAACTGCACAGCCCCTGGCTGACGCATCGAAAGTGACATTCTCATTTGGTTTCGGGTGATGCTGAACTGATCGAAATTATCCGATTTCAAGACTCGCATCTGCAAGTCGGAACGGTTGACTCGAGAGTTGAAGAGTTTGGCCAGATATTCGAAGTGATAAAAAAGATCTCTCACGAACGTGGTCGTCTCTACGATCAACACCTCGTCCTTTGTGGTGAGGATATCGATTGAGGCCCTCTCGCCTGCCCGAATCGATAGTTCTTGATCAGCTAAATTTTCAATCCACTTGATTGTACGATTGCTTGTAGACATCGAAGCCTTTGGAAAATCCAAGATGTAGGCCCTTTTTAGTAATAAAGAAAAAGACCCTTTGAGGCCACTGGGA
Source organism: Bdellovibrionota bacterium (assembly GCA_038325205.1). Lineage (GTDB taxonomy): Bacteria > Bdellovibrionota > FAC87 > UBA2466 > UBA2466 > JBBQIT01. The sequence goes on along the minus strand of JBBQIT010000114.1, from coordinate 5,405 downwards.
GCGCGGTTATTAACCGCGCTCCCCCGGCTCAAATTTTGACTCCCCCATCGTAAGGCCGTGGAAGTAAGCAATCCTTAACCCAGAATTTTAAGTGGTCGCTCTATTGCTGCTTTAGGCTTCCTAACTAGTAGGCATGCACACCGCAACAAGTGAAAGCTCCCGGTTAAGAACCTTGTAGGGTAAGAATTATCATTTCCCACGCACCAGACAGGGGAGCTAATCCCATTATCGCAAAAACGAAGCCGTCATCCAAGCGTTAACGCAAGGCTATGCCAAGACTAACGAACAGAATACAGCTTCAACCAAGGCTTAAGCCTCGGCATTCTTTACGGATAATCCGGCAGCATCTTTGCCGGTGCCAACAGTGGCTTTGCGCTCAAGCGCGTCCAACTTCGTGTTCAAATCACGAACTTGGGTCTCAAGCGCGCGAATGACTTCGAGTTGGTTGCCCTCGGTACCTTTTGCCAAAAAGGCAGTAAAGGAACCGTCGCCCTGCTGAATGATGTGGCGAAGTGTGGAAATAGGAATAGGACTGTCCGACCGTTTTTGTTTCTCAAAGATGATTTGAGTTAACGTCGCGGCGGTGATGTCTTTTTGGTTGCGATTGTCGACAACCGTGACTTCTTCACCTTGTTGGATCATTTCCGCGATTTCATCTAGCGTCACATAGCAGCTAGCATCAGTGTCGTACAGTTTACGATTCTGATACCGCTTAATAATTTTAGCCTTCTCCATTATTACCCCCAACCTGAATGGTCTGTTTTATCTGTTACGTTTATAGTTGGGCAAGCCATCCGAGTTAAATCCCTTTCATCAAACTCCAACCCGAAGTCGACCTTCACATTCCGACGAACCGCTGAACATTAACAAAATCCGCGTCAAACAACTTCAGTAGAACTGAAACTCTGTCGACCCACGCTCGACTCTTCAAGAACTCGTAAGGAGAATTCCTGATGCCAGGCGTCCCAAACTGGATCTCGCCAACAGTAACGCGGCGAGAAGGCGACTGACTTAGAGCACGATTTAAGGAAACAATAACCCCTTTTTGCCCCAACCCCCAATCGTCCATCCAACACTATCTTGGTCTTCCCATGTATGACCAAGACACTGCGGACAAACGATCATACCGGGGTCATTCTTGGACGGCTGACCCTCTCTGTCAAGATTTTTTAAGGAACGGGGGGCAAAAGCTATTTATGTGAAAATGCGGAGGTTTTTGGCGTAAGCGGTGGAAAAAAGAAACTAAAACGCGATGCAAGAGAAATCGATTTTAGACCAGCTGATCTCTTAACAAAGATCTTAGATCGACGCGTAAGTCGTGATTCAAACGTTCTTTGGTCTTTTCGATCTGTTTTAATGTCGGAATGACGTCGCGCTGTTGGATAGCAGATTTCAATTCATGCTCTTCGATCGTAGGCCCCATGGTGTCGTGCATTGCACTGCGCTCGACGATTGCGGTGGCTTGATCGCAAAGTCTGACGAGTCTAGCGAGCTCGGCATCTAATCGAGCCCGGTATTGTGTCGCAATCAATTCAGATTCTTTTGCTTTGTGATCTATGAGCTGAAGTCGGCCCTCCACTTGTGTCTCTAGCGGATTTTCTGCGGGAGTGCTCTTCTTCAGGAGATAAAAAACAGCGAATCCGACAATGAGAAAATCAAAGGCTAGCTGAATTAACACAAACGCAAACATGCGCACCTCGTCGTGATGTATCCGTGCTGTCTAATTTTTTTGGAGATTCAAAAAAACTTCTAGAACGCTCGTTTGAAGGCTTCTTCAGGGTTTAGAACCTTGCCCGTTAAGAATATATAAATTTCGTTTCGCTTATCTTCCACGTCGTTACTCGAGAAAAAGAATCCGAGAACAGGAATGTGAGAAAGAAACGGAACGCCGTACCTATTGTTTGTCACGGTGTTACTAAAAATGCCGCCGATAACGGCCGTGTCGCCATTCTCGACCAAGACCTGGGTGTTTACAGAACGGCTATCAATCGTCGACAGAGCACCCGAGTTATTGGGAATGTCGTATTTCACGGCAACCGTCATGATGATCGAGCCATCTCCCGCTACGATGGGAGTGACATCAAGATTTAGGTTCGCCGTGACCTGTTGGAAGCTCTGCACCGGTCCCGAGGGGGTCGCCGTGCTAATCGGAATAAAGAAAGAGAAGGCCTGATTCACGGTGGCTTGTTGGTTAGCGACGACAGACAGAGACGGATTGGCCAAGACTTTAACTTTGCTGTCGGTCTCTGCCAGATTGAACTGGGTCAGCAGATTTGCAAAGTTGGGGGCCTTGATAGTGGTAATTGTCGTACCACCCGCGGACAGTGGGCTTGTGAAAGCCGTATTGATTCCCGCGAAGTCCTGGCTGAAGCTTAAGTTAGAAAAGCCGATGCTCCGTTTGAAGTCAGAACCCATTTCAACAATCTTTGCAGAAATCGCAACGCGTGGGGGTTGAGTGTCCAAAGCCAACACCAATTTCTGAACGCGCTGAACCACCTGGTCGACGTCTTTAACGATAACAGTATTAGAGCGGCTATCGGTTTCCACAGTACCGCGCTCCGTTAAAAAGCTTTTGGCGCGCGGAGCAATATCGGCAGCTTTTGCATAACTGATAGGTAACAATACCGTTCTGAGGGGTTCGACTTTTAAACGAGAATTTTCGTTGGCTAGAGCTTCTTCTTTCTCGCTCTTTAACGAAGCCAATGTTCCCACGCGCAGGACATTGCCTTGGCGAACGTAACCTAACTTTTTAGACTGGAGCACTAATGTGAACGCTTGATCCCAGGGAAGCGATTCGAGACTTAGCGTTCCGACCTTACCCGTCACATCGTCGCCGACCACAATATTGTAGCCGCTGCTCTTGGCAATGAGTCTTAAGACGTCTTGGACGTCACTGTTTTTAATTTCTAATCGCTCAATCCGTTTTCCGGAGTAGGTTTTACCCGAAGCGTAAATATTCTCTTCGGTCGCAAGGCCCTCGTCTTCTCCGATTACAACCTTGGGCTCTCCCAACTTGTGATCGGGAGCCGCGAAATCAATGTATAGACCATTTAAAGTGCGCTGGACTTCGGGAGTCTTGTCTTCGCGTAATTGCACGATGAGCTTACTTTCGTGAGCTCCGGGCAACTGCAACAGCGTAAAGAGAGAAACGGGGCTCGGAAACTCAGTAGTGTCGTAAGCGCGCTGCAAACGTTGTGGCGTATCCGAGTTTGGGAAATAGTAGACCACCTGTTTGAGATTCGGATTTCGCTCTTCTCGATAGTTGGGCTTGCCGCCTTGGAAAGAGACGACAATGCGTGAAGCGCCGCCGTTCATCTTAAATTCGAGATTTGAGATGGCGTTTTTTGCCTCCGTTTTTGGGCTTGGAATAAAGCCATCCATCGCAGGAGGCGGTTCAGAAACAGGGGGAAGCTCGTTAACCGCTTTGGCGGCTTTCGGAGTCGCACGGGTAGCTACCTCTTTCGGACGGGTCGCTTCCGTCGGAGGCGGTGGTAAAGCATCGTCGGGAATAATGGGCTCATCACCCAGCGAAGCTTCTGGGGAATCAATCGCGTCAGAAGGCATGGCATCGGTGTCATCGGGAAGCGGAGCTGCCTCGGTCTTAGCCTTTGCCGCCCGTTTGGTCGGTGCTGGGGTCGGAAGTTCGCTCTTAGTCTCTTCTTCAAGAGCATCCAACGAAGGATCTGGAGCAGAGTCTGAGGTCAAATCTTCTTCTTCGGGAGGCGGGGCACGCTTGGTAGTTTCCTGTGCTCGCGGCTTGGTACGAATTTCTTTTTTGGAAGCGGTCCGCTGAGGGGCTGTAACTCCCGCTCCGTTATCTTCAGAAATTACTTTTTCTAAATCAGCGAGAGAATCCCCTCCCGGATCAGCGGCCTCTTCGGCTTGCGGTTCCCGTCCGCCGCCGTCTTCGTCTTCGGCGATAGCGAAACGAGCCGTGCAAGGCGATATCATCCCGAACACTAGAAATAGTGCCAGGACCGCGATGCGGCCTTTGCTATTTCTCAGGCAGTGAGATGACTTTCTCATAGAGATTTTCCGCTCCTAGGTAGTTAAATGTCTTTTCGGTCACAATGACTTCAGAATTTAAGATCTTACTCAAAGATCCGCGTTCTCGACCAATCGTGTCACCTTCGTGTAAAATGTATGTCTTTCCATCAGGATCCTCGAACATCGCGCGAGCCTGACCACTTGAGTCACGAAGAATTCCGCGCAAACTCAATTGCTCGATGCTGAATTGGTCCAACGGATTCAAAGATGCTGGACCGCGTCCAAGAGCGTTTTGATTCGGTTGTTTGAAGGGATCTCGCTTCCCAATAGGGGAGTAAATCGTTCCCTTATCGTCTCGATTCACACTGACTTCGTTAGCTCCTACAAAAAGACAAAGCGATGCCATAAGCATCGTAATGAGACGAATGTGGGCCATTTGCTTCATTCAGTGAACCGATAGGTCTTGATAATAACTGCCGTGTTGGCGACGATATTGCCTGAACTTGAGGGCGTCGTATTCACGTCGTTAACTCTCAATTTCAGATCTTCCACATTGATAATTCGTTTGAGACGAGAAAGTTGGTCAAAGAAAACTAAAGTCTGAGTGTAAGTTCCTTTTAAATCGAAATTGATCGAGGCAGTGCTATAAAAAAGCCCCTCCTTCTTTTCCTCAGCTTTCTGCGGGTGAAAGGAAAATAACTCCACGCCTGAGTTTTGAGCGAGCATCGTAAGTTTTCTCAAAAGCCCCGAAAAATTAAACGTACGGGGCATGTATTCAAGAGCGGACTCCAGCTGCAAGTTCAGCTCTTTTAATTCCTGCTTTATCGATTCAATATTTTGAGCAAAGTCCTGAAGGGTTTTTAGTTCTCCCTGCTTGGCGGAAATTTCGCCGTCCAGCTTTTGCTTTTCTGCTTCCATCTTGGGGATATCTTCATTGTAAAAGGTATAGAGTTGGTAACCGGCGTAGCCCAACCCGAGAAGCAATATGAATCCTGCAATTTGGAGATTGAGCTTCAAGAATCCCTCCCTTTACCGATCGAGATCATTTTCCACCCCCTGGCGGAGATCCTACGGTGGGTGTTCCCACAGGAGTGCCCGGCTGATTTGCCGGGGCAGCCCCTTGAGCCGGAGCTGCTGTATTAGCTATCGCTCGGTTATCGGCCGGCGGAGGAGTCGTCGGTCGTGAGGGACTTGCGGGAACTTCGTTCTTCACTTTTGGTTTTGCCGTTATATTGAACGTTCTAAAAGAAGCTTTTTCGGCAGTATGGGTAGCCACACTATCGAGAGTGACACTGTTGAAATAGATGGACTTGGATAAGTTATCTATAAGGTCAGATATCTCTTCGTTGGTATACGATTGTCCGGCGAGCGCTACTAAAGGGGCCTCCCCCAATTCGACATCTATCGTCGTAAGCCAA
>JBBQIT010000113.1:0-9737 GCA_038325205.1 Bdellovibrionota bacterium | reverse complement strand
TATCTTCGGTTTTAATACGGTGTTCGGGCAAAGAAGTGGCTGCCGATGACCCTGACGGGCTCTTTCGGGAGGCTGAAGACGCCCTAAAAGACGAGCATTACGTCACCGCCTTAGAGCGATTCCGAGACATTAAGAACCGGTTTCCCTACAGCTCCCGCGCCGTGGATGCCGAGCTTAGAATTGCAGATACCTACTTCGAACAAGAGAGTTACCTAGAAGCCGAGAGCGCCTACGAGATTTTTAAGGAGCTTCATCCGACCCATCCGAAGGTCGCTTACGTCCAATATCGGATAGGCCTTTCGTATTACAAACAGATCCCCGATAACAGTGCCCGAGATTTGACCGCGGCTTATCATGCGATCGAGTCTTTTGAGACTTTGGCTGAAAAGTTTCCCTCCAGCGAATTTAACGCGAAGGGAAAAGAGTACATTATTGAGTCTCGTAAGAGGCTAGCCGAACACGAAGGCTATGTGGCAGATTTTTACTTTCGCCGGAAGCATTACCTTTCGGCATCCTACCGTTACAGCGCACTGCTTAAAGATTTTGCTCAATTAGGCTACGACGAAGAGGCGCTTTTCCGTTTAGGCCAGTCGTATCAAAATATTCACATGTTCGGAAACGCGAAGGATGCCTACCAGCGTCTGCTATCGGAGTTTCCCAATTCAGGTCTCAAGGGTGATGCTCAAGCCGCCATTGAAGACATGAGCAAGCATCCCCAACCCTAAAGAATAGTCTTAGATCTAGGTAATAGAGCTAACGCTAAAGCTAACGCTAGGAAAACGAAGTACCGTTATCGAGGGCTTTCGGACTATAATAGCTCGATGGATGTAAGGGCTACGACCGTTGATGATCTTTTGCGACTGGCTCGAGAAGATCTCGCCAGAAACAGTTTGTCTTCTGCTGAAAAGAGTTTGGAACAGGCGATCCTGCTGAACAACCAGGTTCCCGATGCATTCCACCTTTTGGGGTACGTCTATTCTAAAAGAGGAAAATTTAAGAAAGCCATTTTGGCTTTTGAACGGGCTCTCGCCTTAGATCCTTTCCACACCGAAGCGGCGATTGCACTTAGCAGTCTCTACAACGATGTCGGAAAATATAAAGAAGGCGCTCAGGTTTTTTATAAAACCAAAAAGCGCCTGGATCGCACGCTTCCCGGATACGATCCCAGAATCAATCATAGTCTCGCCAAGCGACACTACGAGATGGGCCTTTTTTACATGAGGTTCGAAAGATTTCAGGAGGCTTATCATGAGTTCTCCAAAGCTCTCAATTTAGAGCCAGAAAATGTAGTGAATGCGGTACAGATGGCAAAGTGCTTGTCGAAGTCGGGTGATAAGGAAGCTGCGATCAATCTGCTTAGAAAAAGTCTCAACTCCAATCCCAAATGCGTCGAGGCAAAAGTCCAGTTGGGAGTGCTTTATCACGCTCAGCAAAAACTTCGGGAAGCTTATCGGGAATGGCAAGAAGCGGTCTCATTGGATCCCGAAAACAAATCGGCCCAGATGTATCTTACGATGTTGGAAGCGGACCCCTCTCCTCGTGACCATTCTGCCTAGTTCGGATAAAGAATCACTAAGAGGTAAAAACACTCTCGTGCGCTACCAAAACTCTCATGTCCGGCTTTTTCTTTGCTTCGTTTCGCTGATACTTTTTGCGCGCGGGATCCAGGCGCGTGAGCCGGAGCGCGAGATCGATAGCAAAGCCAATCATCATAAAGCCCCTCGTCACCCCGGCTCTCAAGAGATCACTACAGGGGCTGTGATCGGCGCGGATCCCATGGCGGATTCCCTTCACTATCGAATTCAATCGGTAGTGTACACGGGGTACACGAGCCTTAATCAAGGTGGCTCGGCCTATACGATGGGGAGTAAGCTCGGCTACGCTCCTGTTTTCGGGCTTCCTCTCTACGTGGGTCCCGAGGCCATGTTCTCTCTTTACTCGCCGGGTTCTCTTTTCAGTTTGGGCGGTGCCGCCTGGTACGAGTTCAGACGCTTTCCCAATAAAAACTTTCGCCTGGTTGGCGGTGTGGGCATGGGAGCTGCGTTCCCAACGAACATGCGCCGACCAAGTTCCACCACATGGTCCGTCTATGTAGAAGCCGGACTGACACGTGAATTAAATGATTTAGCGGCCATCCAGCTGACGCTGCGCCCAGGACTTATAGGCAGTCGCATTACCTTTAATGCGCTCGCCAATATCGTTTTCCGCTTCCTGTAATCCATTTCCTATTCTGCCCTTCTTGACGCGAATTGCCCCTTCTGTCAGCGTGTTCGAATTGGTGGAGGGAAATTATTGTGTTGAGCAATTTTCGCGGTCTGACTTTTGACGATGTTCTTCTGGTTCCGGGCTACAACGGCATCAAATCCCGACAAAACGTTACGACCAATGTCGCCATGGGCAAATACACTTTCGCCATCCCGCTGATCAGCTCCAATATGGATACGATCACAGGGAAAGAGATGGCCAATGCGATGTCATCCGCTGGCGGCATGGGAATCCTTCACCGCTTTTGCACCGTTGAAGAAAATGTCGCGATGTTTAAGGCCTGCCTCCACCCCGATAAAGTAGCCATTTCCATTGGAATCGGAAAAGAGGGTTTAGATCGAGCCCACGCGCTTGTTGCCGCAGGGGCCAGCCTTATTTGTGTGGACGTCGCTCATGGGCACTCCAAAGAAGTAAATCGAACGGTAAAATCACTTAAAGAACTATTTAAAGACAATGTTTTAGTTATCGCGGGCAATGTAGCGACCTACGCTGGCGCCGACTACTTAGCTGCTGCAGGTGCCGATGTTATCAAAGTGGGAATTGGTTCGGGGTCGGTATGCACGACTCGGATTAAAACCGGCTTTGGCGTTCCCCAACTTTCTGCGATTCAAGATTGCCGTAAGGTAGATCGAATTTTGATTTCTGACGGGGGAATTCGATATCCGGCGGATGCCGTAAAGGCCCTCGCCGCAGGAGCCGATTTTGTGATGCTTGGCGGATTACTCGCCGGCACCGATGAGACTCCTGGCGATACCATAGAGAAAAAGACTCCTACTGGTAAAACCAAAGTAAAACGGTTTCGGGGAATGGCTTCTCGAGAAGCCCAAGAAGATTTTATGGGGGGGATGTCGGAGTGGAAAACGGCTGAAGGCATCGCCATCGAAGTTCCTTGCCGGGGTCCGGTGAAAGACATTATCCAAGACTTGATGGGCGGCATTCGATCCGGGATGACGTATTGCGGAGCCGCGACCATTAAAGATCTGCAGCGAAAAGCTCAGTTTTTAGAAATTACACCGGCGGTCCGGGTCGAGGGGACTCCTCACGCGGTTGGCCGGCTTACGGATTCCTAATTGACTACTTCTTCGTGTTTCCGGAAACGGGAGCTTGCGAGACCTCGATAAGTTTTCGGATAAAACCCAGAGTCTCTTTTGAGGGATTTAAGAATTCAATTCCGAATCCCGTCCGCGAGGATCCGCGCGCCCATTTGACGACAGAGGCTTCGTACACTTTAGGTACGTTTTTAGTTCCCACCAGATCCGAGTAGCGTACCACCTTGCCATCGACAAGCTGCTTATCGGTGAAACTAATCTCTACCGTCACTTCTTCCCCCAATTCGATGGGGACACTACCATGAACGAAAGCTCCGCCCTCGGATATATCTAATACCTCGGCGGGAATAGGAGTCCCGGGATTATTTTTCAAGGTAATAACCGCGGGGACCTTTACCGGGACTCGTTTGTGGACACGACGTTCATCATCATTCATAAGCCTCGATAGTAGCAAAAAAACGATCCTCTGTCGCATAGAGGATTGAAAATTAGTTTCCGTCGCGTCCAACACAGGAATTACCCCGAGCCCCGAGACGGCGTGTACGACCGAGTCAACGGCGATTTTTAGGCTAATTATCTGTCAGTTATCGAGGACTAGGGAGTTCGCATGGAGCTGGTGAAACTCGAAAAAAATGAAGCGAACGCGGTTTGCGTATAAGTCGAGAAAGCAGCGGTCGTGGGAAACATGATCGCTCCGACGGTAGTGATATGCTCTAACCCCGCGCAATGCCCGAACTCATGCATGAATACGGATTCCAAATAGGCGGACTTAGAGGCTGTAAACAAGAAGTCGGAAAGCTGAATACTGCAGTCGTTAGTTTGCCGCACCGTGAATCCTGCGCGTAAAGGCTTGTCGCTGGGAGGAGGCGTAATACTGATGGTGACCGGGTAACCAGAGTCGTTATTGGTCTGCTCAATCAGGGTTTGCCCCGATTTCGCGTTCATGTCTTTCACAAAACCTAAAAGTTGCGTTTGTTGATCTTGGTTAAGGTTCGAGTAAGAAACGATTTTCGCCGGCCAGTTTTCATAGGGACGTTTTACGCCGCACCCAATGACCAAAAAGCATACAATAAAGAGCAACAAATTTCGCGTCATCACTAAACTCCCGCTACAACTTCCGCTAGATCCCGGTAACAAGCGTCCGGGGCAACAGACGTCGCGAGTAGTGATTGCACGGCTTACGCCAGCGCGAGGGAGGGTTTTTAGATGAAGACTAAAAGTTGAAGACTTTGAGAGTACAGTCTACAGGGTCCGATCACTTCCCCCGTCGACAGGTATCTGCGCACCAGTAGTCTTACTGAAACTTCCGCTAACCAAGGCGAGAGTCGCGGAAGCGACGTCTTTGGTGGAGAGTGCGGTCTTTAGAAGATTATTACATCGATATTCGTCGGGGGTCATGCGGTAGGCAGCAGCGCGTTTCGCAATCACTTCTTCGGTCCAAATGCCCGTATCGAACACGAGGTGCGGATGTAGCACGTTCACTCGAATGCCATGCTTTCCCGCCTCAAGAGCGGTGACTCTGGCGAGCTGAACCTGCCCCGCTTTGGCGACGCTGTAAGCGCCTGCCTCTGGTCCAGGAGCCGCTGCATTTTTGGAGGCAATAAAGACGATGTCACCGCCCGCCGCCTGCGCTTTCAACCAGCGCAACGATTCAGAGACGGAGTGGAAGCTTCCCGTTAAATTTACATCCAGACTCTTTTTCCAACTCTCTTCGGAAATATCTTCAAGAAGTGCCGAGGGAGGAAAGATACCTGCGTTGATTACGGCGAAGTCGAATCCCCCAGATCCTAAAACCGCAGAACGGAAAGCGTCCGACATCTGTTTGCGATCGGTGACGTCGGCTTTTAGAAAAGTGACTCGGTTTCCCGATTTCGTGAGTGACCGAAATTCAGTGGTTAGCTTTTGGAAAGCCCCGTCGTCATAATCTATAGCAAAAACATCGGCACCATTTTCCGCAAGCGTCTTTGTGATTCCAAGACCGATTCCGCTAGCTCCACCGGTTACGAGAGCGACTTTTCCGGTTAAGATCTTTTTCTTTGGTCCCAGGGCTAACTTTGCTTGTTCTAAAACCCAATACTCCATGTCGAAAATATCGCTGTCCCCTAAAGCTTCATAACGGCCGATCTGCTCCGCCGTTAAAATCACTTCTGCCGTATGCCGATAGATATCCATCGCAATGGAAGCCTCTTTCGTCGTATTTCCCGTCGTAATGATGCCCACCGTCGGCAATAACCAAACCCGTGGAAGCGAATCCAACTTCGTTCGCTCTAATTTTTTTTCCCGAACCTGGCGTGAAAAATACTCGTCGTACTTCGCAGTGTAGGTGCCAACGACTTTTTCTAATTCAGCAAAGGATTTCCCGGTCACCACAGAGTTGGGAACAAACGCGGGGAATTGTTTGGTGCGGATAACATGATCCGGAGTCAGGGGGCCTCGGTTACTGAGCGCTCCTGCGTCGGGATGATTTACAAATTGAAGGGATGCGGGAGAATCATCTAATTGGAGCGTACAAGGAAAACCACGTTGAAGCATCTGCTTCCTTATGTGCAACATCCATTGCGCTTTGGTATCGGCGTCAGCGCTTGTGGTGATGCTAGAAACTCTTTTTTTCTTGGATTCCGTTTCCTTTAAAAAGTTTTCTGCTTGCTGCACGAGGCCAATCATTCGTTGGTAGGATTCCTTCGCCGTAGCCCCAAAGGTTAGTACTCCATGCTTAAGTAAAATCAGGCCTTCGACCGAGGGATCTTTTTCATAAACTTCAGCACAAAGTTTGGAGAGTGCAAAGCCCGGCATTACATAGGGAACCACGCCTACCGATTTTCCATACAGTTCGCGAATTAAAGCTTCGCCATTCGGTTGGTTGGTAATAGCCAGTACGGCATCAGCATGAGTATGGTCGACAAAAGCATGAGGAAGATAGGCGTGAAGCAAAGTTTCCACAGAAGGGTCAGGAGAACGGCTATCCATGAGATGAGTGCGAAACTCATTCACCATAGGTCCGTCTTCTAAAGACGGTAGCTCGCGCAATTTTTGCAGATGATTCAACCGGACGGCAGGAAAGCCCTGAGCCTCAATGGTCGCCAAGTCCCAGCCGGAGCCTTTGATGAAGATTACCGATTCCTCTTCACCAAAAATATTTTTAACCAGTGCTTTTACGGAGGTATTTCCTCCCCCGTGCATAACGAGATTGGGGTCAGTGCCCAGAAGTCGCGAAGTATAAACTCTTTGTTCCAAAAGACTGGCCGAAGCAGTTAAGGCGGTATCATTCCAGCGATCAGTAACCATGTGCGAGCCCCTTTTTTGCCATTGTACCGCGACAGGCGTTATTAAACGATGACTCCTAAAATATCTTCCTCGCGCATCATCAAAAGCTCTTCCCCATCGACTTTCACCTCGGTGCCGGAGTATTTGCCGAATAGGATCTTGTCGCCTTTTTTTATCTCGAGAGGAATGACTCGTCCGTCATCCAAAACCTTTCCCGATCCGACGGCGACCACTTCTCCTTCTTGGGGCTTTTCTTTGGCAGCATCCGGAATAATGATTCCGCCTTTCGTTTTCTCTTCTTTTTCTAAGCGACGAATGATGACGCGATCTCGTAACGGCCTAATCTTCACGACAGACTCCTTTTCAAAACGAGGTGATTATGGGCAAATCCTGTGAAAATGGTACCACCTAACCGGTCCTTTAAAAATTCCGGAAACCATCATAAGTTATCCCCATGACCAACAAGCCCCCTTCGGATCCCCCTGAAATGGAAGCCGCTGACCGAATCGACCCCAATCAGCTTAAAGTCCGTTGTCCGGTTTGTAAGAGTTTTGCCCGTTGGAAGGACAATGCTTTCCGTCCCTTTTGCAGCGAAGCCTGTAAAAAGAGGGACTTAGGGAACTGGGCCATGGAAGCTTACCGAATTCCGGGGCCTCCGGCCGACCCTACCGCCGAAACTAAATCTCCTCCCAAAAAGGGAGAAGAAGAGTGATTTTTCAGCCCATTTTCCCCGCAGCCGGGCCCTGGAAACGGGCCTCCAGTAGCCTTAAACGGTCATTTACTTAAACCCTTCTGGCGTATAGGTTCTTGGGCAGGATGGATCTCGAATTACCCACTACTGCAGCGGCTCTGGGGCAATGGTTCGACGCGTCAATTATCGGAGATCCGGCCGCTTCCGTAGTTGCGCTGAGTCCTTTAGAAAAGGCGGGCGAAGGCTCGCTTTCTTTTTGTAACAATCCAAAATTTGGACAGCTTCTAGGAACCCTTCGCGGCGCTGTTTTGTTTACCCGCAAAGAGCTAGTTCAAGCCGATTTGCCCCTTACTTACATCGTCGTCGAAAACCCCCAAGCGGCATTTGCTGAGGTCGCTCGCCGTTATTCGAGGGCCAACGCTCAAGCGGCAGAGGTCTCCCCTCATGCGGTCGTTCATTCCACGGCAAGGATTGGCGAAAGAGTCTCTGTCGGAGCTTTTGCCGTCATTGAGGCTGGAGCTGATATTGGGGACGACTCGGTGGTAGGAGCCCATTCTTTTGTGGGTTCAGACGTTCGCTTAGGGAAGGAATGTCAGCTCTATCCTCGAGTTACTCTCCTTGAACGAGTCATCCTTGGAGACCGAGTAAAAATTTTTCCGGGCACGGTAGTAGGCAGCGATGGCTTTGGAATGGTTCAAGACGCAGGGGCGAATGCCGAGATGCCTCAGATGGGCACGGTAGTGATTGAAGACGATGTTCGCATCGGCGCTAATTGCACCATCGACCGAGGTACTTTTGGCGAAACGCGAATCGGACAAGGGACTAAACTGGACGACCAAGTCCACGTGGCTCACAACACTACCATCGGCCAAAACTGCATTATGTGTGGGCAGTCTGGAACCGCCGGTTCCGTCGTTTTAGAAGATAACGTCATGATGGGCGGACAGGTCGGTATCAAAGATCATTTACGAGTCGGAAAAGGGGCGCGCATTGGCGGACAGTCCGGAGTGACTAAAGATCTTGAGGGGGGCCGGGATTATTTTTCGACCCCTGCAGCTCCGATTGGCCAAGCCATGCGCATCATCGCCTGTGTTGAAGATCTTCCCAATATGGCCAGACGTCTCCGACAGGTAGAAATCAAATTGGAAAAAAAGGACTAGAGGAACCACCGTGTCGATCCATCCCACAGCGATTGTGCATCCCAAAGCAGTTCTCGGAGAAGGAACTCGCGTTGGCGCGTTTTCGATCTTGGGAGAACACGTCGTCACCGGAAAAAATTGCGACATTCAAGAGCACGTCATTTTGCGAGGCCGGACGACTTTTGGCGACGATTGCCGAGTGTATCCAAACGCTGTGATCGGCGGCGAGCCCCAACATCTTGGTTATAAAGACGAGCCGACTCTGGTTACGATCGGTAATCGTGTGACTCTGCGAGAATCGGTCACGGTCCATCGCGGAAGCACAGTGGGAAACGGCGTCACTAAGATTGGCGATGACACCTACATCATGGCCTATTCACACGTGGCCCATGATTGCGTTGTGGGCAATAACGTCATCTTGGCGAACGTAGTTCAGATGGCAGGCCACGCCGAAGTTCACGACTATGCGGTAGTCGGTGGAAACACGGGCATTGTGCAGTTTTGTCGGGTGGGTCGTTATACCTATATCGGCGGCGGATCGATGATTCGCAAAGATCTATTGCCCTTCTTGGCCGGCAAAGGAAATGTTTTCGAAGTTCAAGGAATTAATACGGTTGGTTTGACCCGTCGTGGTTTCAACGTCGAGACCTTGGGCCGCTTGAAACATCTTTATAAAATTATTTATCTCCAACACCTTACGTTCGAACAAGCCATGGAGAGAATGAACTCTGAACTTGGCGATACCGACGAAGCAAAGGTTCTTACCGATTTCATGAAGACTACAAAAGTAGGTCTCACACGCTAATGGAAACTAGCCCTAAAATTCGTATTGGCGTCATTGGCGCCGGAAAGATGGGCGAGCTCCACGTAAAAAAATACTTAGAGATCGCACAGATTGAATTCGTTGGTATCTTCGATCCTAATCCCGAGCGCGCGAAGCTTCTCTCGGAGAAGTACGGCATCGTCGCTCATCCGAATTTAGCCGAACTACTTTTCGAAGTTGATGCAGCCAGTGTTGCCTCTCCCACCGAGACTCATCACTCCATCGCTAAACTATGTTTTGAATCTGGCGTACACGTGCTTTTAGAAAAACCCATCGCTCATACTGCGGAAGAAGGCGAAGAGTTAGTGGCGCTGGCCGCGGCACAGGGTTTGGTCTTTCAAGTGGGTTTTTTAGAGCGATTTCGTTACCAAACACTCACTCGCAACGTACCCTTTTCTCCTATCCGATTTATTGAAAGCGATAGGCTTTCCATCTCTTTAAGCAGAGAAGCCACGATCGACGTCGTAAGTGATTTGATGGTTCACGATTTGGATTTGGCGTTGTCT
>JBBQIT010000112.1:0-9789 GCA_038325205.1 Bdellovibrionota bacterium | reverse complement strand
GCTTACCGTTGCCGGCACTATTGGCATTCGAACTACCGTCGTAGGCACCACGTTCGACAATTTGATCGTGACCGCACCCTCTTTCTAAAGAATCAAGGGAGCTATAATAAGACGAATTAGAGTTGAGCTACGGGGACTAAGCGTCGTTGGTCCGGCGGCATCAATCGGTTCTGCTTGTAGGGAAGAAAATACTTCTCGTAGAAGTCGTCGGTATAGTCTCGGTAAGAGCTTACCCCACCTATTTTCGATAAAAATTTAATGTACCACCACGCATAGTCGAGCTGATGCTTTTGGAAACCAGCTCGGGCGCCATTGGGATACAGATGATGGTTGTTATGCCATTCTCCCGTAACTAATCCCGGCCAGAGCTGATTGATCGAAAGATCTTTGCGATTAAAATCGATTCCGTCTTTTCGCTTATCTTTGCCGCCGCCGTGGCCGTCATAGTTAAACGTGCGCACACCGAAAGCCCAAAATCCTGCCGAGGCAAAAACAGTAATGGCTAAAGGGTGTCCGCCAATTAAAAAGAGAAGGCCGTACCAGAACATCCAGTTGAGGGCAAAATGCATGATGGTTCGATACGGATTACAGATGGATCCCCACTTTTGGTACTGGGCAAACGTATTAAGTTTTACTCCCGTGTGGTTAATCATCTGCGCGACACGATGATATTCCTGCTCGTTCAAATTTCTAGCTATCGGCTGATGAATCGCATCGGCCAGAAAGCAATAGAGCCATCCGCAGTGAGCGTTGTAAGGATCCCCAGGCTGTTCGGAAAGCGAATGATGGACGTGATGAGAAATTACATAGAGCTCTTCAGGAATAATCTTAATCACCAGGTTTCTAGTGATGAATCGCCAAAACCGATTACTAAATTGATAGGCACGATGGGTACTATAACGGTGATACCAAATGGTACCGTGAGTTCCCAAGATCACCATGCTGTAGATAAAGCCCACAACGAATAGGGGAAAGGTAATGTAGTAACGAAGGAAAAAATAGAAAGGCACAGCAAAAGCAGACGCAGTAAACCAACTAAAAAACGGCAGCCAGTTCTTCTTGTCCTTAAAAACATTCAGACGGGAGAAGAACTCTCTAAAGATCTGCTTTTTTGTAGGGATGATTAATGATCCGTCCGGAGTTGCGTATCCGTACGACGGGGGTTCGATAATCTGCGCTAGCAATGCCATTTAGTTGTGTGAACGCGCCTCACCGCGAGCCCCGATTGGTTGACGGCTTATTGCTAAATCCAAGTTTTTCGCGACTTAAGATAAGCCCGTGAGTTAAGTCATAGGGAGAAAGCCCCAAAGTTACGCGATCCCCAACAATGACTCGAATGTGAAAGCGTCGCAATTTCCCGGAGATTCTAGCCATCACCTGCTTGCCGTCGGCGAGGCGGACGGAAAACTGGCTACCCGAAAGCGCTTCAGTAACGACACCTTCTACTTTTAGTAGATCTTCGCGGCTCAAATGGACCCGCCGATCTCAGTTATGGTTGTCATTTCATGACCTCAAACACCGCAAATGTTAGCCAAACCCGACGTTTGCCTACCAATGCGTTAACAGGCACACACTAACAGACGACCGGGGGGATAGCCATCCTTTAAGGCTAAAAAAAATGGGAGCCAGCCCATCGGACCGACTCCCATTGAAATCTTATTTTCAGAGGTAGGGACTAGTAACCGCCGCGACCACCGCCGCCGCCGCCACGTCCACCACCGCCGCCGCCACGACCACCGCCGCCGCCGCCGCCACCGAATCCACCACGACTGCCACCGCCGCCGCCGAATCCACCGCCGCCGCCGCCGCCGCCTGACCGACGTCCACCGCCGCCACCGCCGCCGCCGCCGAATCCACCAGAGCGAGGCTCTTGCGGACGCGCTTCGTTAACCGTTAACGCGCGACCTTCGACTTCTTTACCGTTCATTTCGCCGATCGCTTTTTCGGCTTCTTCGTCCGTCGACATTTCGACAAATCCGAAACCTTTGGAACGACCCGTGTCACGATCCGTGATTAGGCGCGCAGATTCAACAGTTCCATACGCGGCGAACCAGTCGTTCAAAGAACTCTCAGTCGCTGAAAAGGGGAGATTCCCTACGTATAACTTCTTTCCCATAATACCTCCTCGAGGTTGGCTAGGATGCCGAACTAGACTTAACTTTGAGCACCCGCCCAGAGGTCTTTTCTTCGACAAAAGATTCTCGTACTACAGGCCTCTGGGAATTGCACTAAAATAAAATGGCGTCGCAACCGTAGGGGGAAATCTAGACGCCGATTTCAGATATTATTTCAGTAGCTTACAGGGAGGGCTCCCCGACTGGGGTCCATCCGGCGAATGCCGGTTCTCCTAAATCAGGAAGACTTTTAACGCTAAGCACCACAACCAAATTTTAAAAATGATTCCCGAGAAAAATGAGTCATCCGATCGCTGAAGAAGCTTCACCAGCAACCCCCTCGATGATCGCTTCGAGTCCGCCAACGATTTCGGAGAGCCTTTTGACGTTCAGCGTCGCGAACTGGCGGTGGGGCGCCGTATCAGTGACCAAAACTGTGGGAACGGGAGAGCCCAATTCCGAGTTGAACGCAGGAAAGAGCGAACGCGATGGTTTGCTTGGTTTCACACAAGCGATGTTCAACGAACATGCGTCGGAGAAAAGACTTACTGCCACATTAGTAAGATCTCGGGCCCTATCATTAGATAGAAAGGCCACGTAATCGGCGCGACGAGAGAACCAAGTCGGCAAATAGCTTTCGTAGGTTTGTTTTCGGACTTCATCATCTAACCGCCCCAAGGATCCTAACATTAAGATCGACTCGGCGTTGTTCTCCTCAGCGGTTGGAATATCCCCTTCGCGAACCACAAAGTGGACCGGCCGGGAAAAATTTCTAGCCTTCGCCCATCGCGCTAAGCTGAGAAGTACGGCAAGACCTGAAAGGTCGGGCGTCACCTTACTATGGAGCGGCAGTACTACCACCATAGCCCGTTTGCTTTCGGCTGCCGCTAAAAGGGGTTCTCTCAGAATCCCTTGGCAATAAGGAAGCGGCCCGTGGGCCGCTATCGAAGACAAATCAAAGTTAATTTCGGCTTCAGTTGGAAGAATAGTAGGCATTTTTCATTGGGATCTGATCTGACACCCGCACAAGACGCGAATCGCTTGATACGAAAAGTCCGTGACCAAACTCACCACCAGTATTCACCAACGTCGAAACGTGTCGGACGCTCTCTTTGAGATTGGGCTCGGAGGCGACTACATTGATAACGATTTTGGTGCGAGATGAGAGGAACAATAAAGTGAGAAGAACCGCTAGTGGCCAGAACTGACGCGACGCCCTTAAGGAAGCGTGAAGACCATTCTTAAGTGTGATCATCCTCTCAACTCCTCTCTTGATAAAAGAAAAGAGCAAGATCGATGCCAAGTAGATCTGCGCGCCGAAGGCGGTGTTACGGGCTTCCGCAAATCAAAGAGGTGTCAGAAAGACTCCTAAGGGGGATACGAGTCAGAAAAAAATTCACTGCAGCGGGTCCGAAGGAATTTCCAATTCACGAATGAGGGCACGACGATAGGCTTGCATCGCTTGATCGAGCTGCTGGATCGAGTCCGCGATGCGAATAGTGCACTGACCACCGATAAGTTTTTGGACAAATTCGGTGTCCTGATCGCGCGCAATGGGTTGAATTTCGTTTAGCTGCCAGCTCCTTTTTCTGTCGTGATGTAGGTCGTAAAAGCTCTCAATGAACTTTTCGGTTTCTCCCTTCACGATTTTGGTAACTAAGTCGGAATGAAATTCGCCGGGATATTCCTGGTGTACCGTGAAACCTGCCGCGACCAGCTGAGTTAACAGTGCGACATTGTCTGAGGAGGCCACCATAGTCGCCGATTTAATGAGGACCGGCCCGGGAGCTAAGCCAATGGTTTTTCCATCGTGCACATATCTCGAGACGGACAATGCCGCGTGCTCTTCCGCGAAGTGGAACAAGATTCCGGTAAGATCATGTCCTCGATACCGGACGGCCCCGTAATGCTTAAGCTCGTTCATGTCGCCGGTGTAGACCTTGGCATTTTGAATAACTACATTATAAGGAACAGCCAGTCGGAAGCTGTGCACCGGAATGATATTTCCAGGGACTGGAGCCAAGGGAAGGACTTCAAAGGGTTTCATCCGACCGTTAAACTGCCGAATGATGGGAAGGAGCGGAAACATTGGGCTTGGCTTCGCAATTCGAATGAGAGCCAAGATATGCGAAAAATTATCTACTTCAGAAAGAACAACAAACGTATTTCTGCCGGAAAATAGAGTCTGATCGTCTAAGAATTGTGCCTTAAAGGCTGGGTTAAGAGTGTCCGCACCAGGACCTTCGGTAATGAGCCAGACAAACCATTCGCGAACGTACTCGAGAAGAATTTTTTGTAAACCGTCTCGGCGCCGTACGTCTCCGGCCGATATCCCAGGGAGTAGGAGGCGCGGTTGCAATTGAAAATCGTCGCGGGTTTCAATTACCGTGATCGCGAAACGATCCTTTTTCCCGCCGGTTCGAGAAGGAACGAGGGCTTCATAAAAATTAATTGGCTTTCGAACAAAATCGCGCCGCTCCTCCGCCCCGTGAGCGTTGGACGGACTTAACAACGAGAGAATGAAGAAGAAGAACCCCACAGTCCTGGGGTCTTAGCATAAATTTGGACGCAGTTTCAACGCCCGCACTTTACGGAAGAATTGCGTAAGAATCGAGGTCGAAAAGGCATTCGCTACCTTTTCGACCTCGCCGAGAGAAGTCGTCTTTTATCGAGTAACGTCTAGCGTCAAAAGACCAGCAGGATTTTCTTGGAATAACTTAGCCACCTCTAGTCGATTTCCCACGACGTCAGCCGGAAACGTCTTATTGATCGCAAGGTCTCTGACCTCTTCGTCAATTTGAGGTTTGAGATTGGGATATTTAAGCATGCAAGTCATGGGCTTTGCTTTTGAGAACATGCAAACCCCATAGACATCATCACCCGAAACATTCACAAAGTCGGAAGCGCCGGCGTTGCCCGTAAAAGTAAAGGTCGGCGCCTTATCTCCGACGAGTTCCGTCGGTAAGCAATACGTTACGTTAAGCTTGCCATTCACGATGCTGCCTTCTGCTTTTGTCGGCGTGTAATCATTGGCCTTCAGAAGCGAATCAGGAACAGGAACATGATAGGAAGCGGCGCTGGCTGCCATGGTAAAGACAGCCGACATTAGGACTACGACTAGTTTCATGTGAGACTCCTCTCGTTATTAGTTTGTAAGGAACGGGAAACTTGTTTTCGGGCATATCGAGTGGCGCGGCCTTTGCCGACCCGTTCGAGATGCCCCATCTTTAAAAGTTCGCTCAAATCGCGACTCGCCGTAATTTCCGAAGTTTCAAAAAGCGTTCGGCAAGTATTGGTATCGATGAAATCGTGCTCCACTAGATACTTAATGATGCTGTACTGGCGATGATTTAGCCCTGACATCGGAATATCTTCTTCGGCGAGAAGCGGAGAAGAAGATTCCGCCGAATGCATAGGAGACGCAGAACTTTTGAAGGAATGGGCGATGACTTTTACATCGGATCGCAACTGATACCCGGCGTCCGAGGCTTCAATCCAATGTGATCTCCCCGCTAATACTTTTCTAAGTTTAGCTACCGTCGAATAAATTAAAGCGTCGTGACGTAGCGAGTGGTATCGATACTTCCAAATGCCCTCGATAAGTTCTTCTTTCGTGCGAGTGCCCTTAAAAAGTTCCAAAAGAAGATTTCTCAGAGATTTAGAAATAGTGTCCGGGTAGTGTTCTACAGAACCTTTGTCGAAAATAGTGAGTGAGCCCGGCTCCAATTCCAAATAGAGAACCCGTTCTCCACGATTCACTGGCAAAACTTCGGCGAGCAATCCCAAATATCCATTTTTTAAAATCGCATCGGGAGCATTTTCTCGATCTCGATTAATCAGGTCCATAAGATCCCCAATGGGATCTTCTCCGTAACGAACCGGCATCGTCTCAGGAGTTTTTTCGCGAACTGCCATGCGATTGGCAATTCCCTCACCTACTTTTTGAGTAAGCCTAGTGACGTGAGTTCCTAATTTCTGGACGCAAACTTCAAGCTTCATCTCCTGGGCAAGCTTCTTTTCAAACCCACGCAAACGAAGTTCCAGTAAGATATCGACGCTCAGATCAATCTGAGTCAGAGCATTTCGAATTAAATTCAAGGAAAGGTGGGGCTCGCCTTCCAAGTAGTGCAAATAGGCGTAGCGAAGGTTCAGCATCGCGGCGTGCCGACGGTTTTGCGAACTGTAAACGATTCGGCAGCACTCGTTTAGAATTTCTTTGGCATCGTTTATTCTGCCCCGTCGTAAATACTCCTCGGTCAAATTCAAAAGGAGCATGGATTGCGTATAGCTATCTTGCTTGGAAAGTCCGCTAATCTTCTTCTTCAACTTCTCAAGCGTCTCTTCCTTATCGAGACCGAATCGCGCCCGATAACTGAGCAGTGAGGATTGAATCGTCTCTTGTAACCAGAGCGCTCCTAATTGGGAGGCCAAATGCTCCGCCAACTCTAAAGTCTTCATTCCCCGACCAACATCGCCGGTTAACACCAGAGTGTGTCCTTTGAGATCGGCAGCAAAAGCGCGGCCGTAGAGGAATCCGGCACCCAAAGCGGATTCAAAACTTTTTTCCGCCGCACGAAGGGCTTTGCGCATGCTTCCACGGAAGTAGTGATAGAAGCCCAACCCTTGGTAGCGGTAAAAATTCGAGACCAGGTCGTCACTGGTTCGCCACTCCCTAGCATTGAGAGCGAAATAATGACGCGACTTGACGTAAAAAGAATGTCTGCAGAAACCTACCCCAAGAAAAAATCGTGACGCGGTTTGTTGTGCGGGACTGAGAAGGCTTTCTTTCAGAGTGAAGGCGGTTTCGGCCTCTTCAATTCGCCCCAACATGACGAGCGCCCCGATTACATAGGGGAATTCGTCTAAGGAATAGACTGGAGAAGGCGAATCGAACGTGCGTTCGGCGACTTCACGGTGCTCTCCCGCGAAAAATAGAGTGGAAACTGATTTTGCCCCGACCTTACCCACCCTCCTTTTATAACCACTTTCCCATCAAATCCCATCAGGATTTTTAAGACCCCCTCAGTGGGAACCCTCTTCAGACCCCGATACTCTTAGTTTGAGACGCTGCATGAACCGAAACTTTCAAGGGGAAGCCGAGATGACTTTTAGGGCAAACGGTGAAGTGAAGAAGATGAACTTTGCGATGATAAATCAGCTAACTAACTCAACCGATTTTTCTCCGAGAGAATCAGCGCCAAAGTTTTTTTCGGGAACTGAATTCGATCTGACTTTTCGATTGAAGACACTTGTTATCATAAGAAGTGGAGGAGCTGTTTAATTATGGAAAAAGCTCCTCACTCGAAAAATTTTTCTTCACGACACCATCCCGACTGGTATCAGTTGTATGAATCTTCCATCGAGACACAGCTGCCTTGGTATTTTCCAGAAGTAGATCCTGACATTCGCAAAGAAGTGGGAAGAATTAAAAGGCCTCAACGTTGTCAGGTTCTAGACATAGGGTGTGGCTTAGGAAACCAATCCGCCCTTCTTTCAGAACTTGGGTTTCAAGTCACAGGTTCGGATGTTTCCATTCCCGCTATTTTGCGAGCGCGATCGCTTCATCCTGAAACCACCTATGTCCTAGACGACATTACCGAGTCTGCTCTTCCCCCGCAAACCTTTGATCTCATCAACGACCGGGGCTGTTTTCATATTTTAGATCCTAAGGATACAGCCAAGTATTTAACGTCGATAGAGCGCTTGATGCGGCCCAAAGCCCGCTTCTTCTTAAAAGTACTTAGCACAGAGCAAGGCGATTACGATTCTGGCCCACTGCGTTTTTCAATAGCGCGCCTGCACGAAATTTTTAGTCCCAAGTTTGAAATCTTAAAAATGCAACGGACCGTCTATCACGGCCAAATGAAGCATCCACCCAAAGCATGGTTTTCAGTCATGCGTCTTAAAAAGGAGAATCAATAATGTCTATGTTCGAAATTAAGGCCACTTGGAAAGGTGGGCTCGACGGCTCTGGCGCCCTAACCGGGGAAGGCTTGGAATCTATATTCTCAGTTCCCAAAAAGCTTAACGGACAGGGATTGGGAACCAATCCCGAAGAACTCTTTCTGGGAGCGGCTTCCACCTGCTTTCTCATCACTGCCGGTGCGGTACTCAGCCGAATGAAAGTGCCTTTCGTGCAGCTCGAAATGCACAGCGATCTCGAAGTGGAAGTGGGGTTGGGACTCGACATCCGTAAGATCATTCACCGCCCAACGGTAACCCTCGAAAAAAATGCGACTCCGGAGACGCTCAAAGCCACGAATCAGGCTCTGGCTCAGGCGGAACAATACTGCATGATCGCCAAAGCGGTGAAAGGGAACGTAGGCGTTGAAGTCGTCGCAACCATTACGGAATGAATCCCATCAAATCCCCTCATATCAAGATAGGTGAGGTAAGTGGTGGGCAAATGGCGAAGTCGATAGATTGAAATTGAGAGGTTGGAGTAACCGAAATGTCGATCCTAGTTCAAAAATTTGGCGGAACTTCCGTCGCTACCCCAGATCGAATCCGTGCTGTCGCCCGGCGAGTAATCGCTACAAAAAGTGCGGGTCATCAAGTCGTGGTGGTCGTTAGTGCCATGGCAGGAGAGACAGATCGGTTACTCCAACTAGCAAGCTCGGTGGCGTTGGACAGGATACCCTCCGAGGTGGACGTAGTCGCTAGTACCGGTGAAATGGTAACAGCGGCTTTAGTCTCCCTCGCCCTGCAGGCCGCCGGAGCAAAGGCACAGTCACTCCTGGGCTTCCAGCTGCCGATACTTACCAACGACACTCACAACGGGGCGCGGATTCTCTCCGTGAATAGCGCTCCGATCCTCGCATGCCTCGAAAGCGGAGTTATTCCCGTCATTGCGGGCTTTCAAGGAGTAGACGAACAAGGTCGAATTACCACCTTAGGACGCGGCGGCTCTGATACCACCGCTGTAGCGATTGCCGCGTCCTTAGGTGGTACGGCTTGTGAAATCTATACCGATGTAGACGGCGTCTTTAGCGCCGACCCAAGAATTTGCTCCGAGGCCAAACTTTTACCGGAAATCTCTTACCGATTTATGTGCGAAGCCGCCAATCTTGGCGCCAAAGTGATGCACGACCGAAGCGTTGCCCTCGGAATGCGTTACCGAGTTCCTATCGTCGTCAAAAATTCGTTCCACGAATCGCTGGGAACCGAAATCAGCAATACCGAAACGCCCGTTAACTGCGTCACCATCGACAAAAGTGTCGCCCGCGTGAGCATCTTGTCACCTAAGTCCATCGCAGATTTGGGAAAATCCCTTTCGGAACTAGCAATCCCCTACTCGATGCTCAGCCAAACCACCCCGTTCGAGACAGTCGCACTCGTCCCGCGCACCTCCGTCCCCGTTTTGGTGGGGGCGTTGGGGGTGGGATTCGTAGATGAAGATGTGGCTAAGGTTTCGCTGGTGGGAGCGCTCGCGGGAAATCCGGGGCAGCAGATTCCCAATGTTTTATCTCTGATGGATAGACGAGAGCTTCGTTGTCATGGTTTATCCGCCGGCAATTTAAGCGTTAGCTTTCTCGTGCCGACGCATCACGCTTTAGATTCGGTTCAACTACTTCATTCACTTTGCACTCAATCCGCAACGGGGGTCCACTAATGTCACTACAACAATTGAGCACCATAGATATGTCGAAACGAGATCAAATCGAGAGCCCTTTAC
>JBBQIT010000111.1:0-9801 GCA_038325205.1 Bdellovibrionota bacterium | reverse complement strand
GTACACTTTGTGGGGCGACTTGCGGAGTATCTTTATATCAATACGGACCAGGCCATTGAAAAGGCATTAGCGATGTACGAGAGAATCGAAAAGGACGCCGAAGCACCTCTCGTTGCGCCCCGTCCGATCCCATCCGATCTTCCCACCGAATTACGGTAAATCTAGCCTCGGAAGGGGCTTTCCGAAGCAGCTTTTGCTTGCCGATGAGGCAAAAAACCTTTATGAATCTGGGACTATCCATGCCTTTAAGGAGACTCAATGAGTGATCAGATCGCTTGCCCCCTTTGTGACGAGCGAGACTCCGCCCTTTGGTGGCAAGGCCCCGGAATCGACACAAACCCCTCCGCCAAATTCTCACTTTATCGGTGCCAAAAATGCGATTTCGGTTTTGTTTATCCCTTTCCCTCGGAAAAGGAGCTGTCTGAACTCTACCCGCAAACTTTTTATCGTACTTTTGGAAGCGAAGAGAAGGTCGAAAACTCACTTTCTAAAATCTTGCAGTGGTTCATGAAGTCCATTCAAGGCGAGCGAGTAAAATGGATTAAGCTCCCCACGGGCAGCAAAAAAATCCTCGATATCGGCGCAGGTTCCGGAACCTTTCTCCGCTCTGCAGCCAAGATCGGATGGGAAGCTTATGGGGTGGAACCCAACTTCCCTGAGAAAGCGAAGATGGAGCCGTTGAAGATCCATCGAGGTTCTTTAGAATCTTTCCAGGCCCCTGCCGGCAGTCTCCAAGTGATTACGCTTTGGCACGTGCTTGAGCATATGACTAACTTCCGCTCGATCACTCACCGAGCCGGAACGTTGCTAGCTCCAGACGGTAAGATAGTCATCGCCGTTCCCAATTTTCAGAGTTGGGAAGCGAAGTGCTTCAAGGGTAATTGGGCGTTATTCGACGTTCCGCGTCACCTTTTGTTTTTTACTCCCGACAACGTTCGTAAACTCTTGGAGGAAAGCGGACTAACTATTGAAAGGGAGAGCTATTTTTCGAGTGAGTTTAGCTGGCCTATTACCTTGCAAAGCTTTCTGAACCTTTTTTGCACAGAGCCCATGTTTCTGTACAATTTCGCCAAGCGACAATATCGCAAGAAAGATTTCCATCAGCCCGGCAAATACATGCAGAATTTGATACTTTCCTTCTTAGGCACCGTGATAGCCTTTATCCCTATCACTTTGATGAGTTTAATTCCGGCAGCCTTACGGCGCGGAAATGTTTATATGGTCTCCGCGACTAAACCTATGGCGACAGGATCAGCGTAACCACTATGTTCTCCAGCCTCTCAAAAGTTAATCTCGCAAAAGCGGCGCTCTTCAAAAATACTCCGATTTACGTTCAGTTCTACATCACCGCCCGCTGCAATCTGACGTGCAAGCAGTGCAATATCATTTACTCAAATTCCGATGTCCGTGAGTGCACGATAGACGAAATAAAAGTCATAGCGGATAACTTTGCGGAAATGGGAGTAGCGATGGTGTTACTCACCGGTGGAGAGCCCTTCGTCCGCACCGACCTTCCCGAAATCATTCGAGCGTTTGAGAGTCGTGGCGTTCACGTGAGAATGCAAACCAACGGCATTGCGTCCGAAGAGCAAATCGTGAAAGCGATCGAAGCGGGTGGCCGAGATATTTCGATCTCTTTAGACAGTCTGTGGCCCAATACCCAAGACGACATCAACGGACAATTTCAGAAGTCGTGGCACAAAGCGCTTCGAGCGATGGCCTACTTTACCAAGTATTTACCCCAGGAAAATAGCTTTGCGGCGCTGGGTTGCGTGATGCAAAGAGATAACATCGCGGACATTCCTGACTTGATTAAGTTTGGAAGTCGCATTGGCTGGTTTACCTCTTTAGTTCCCATTCATGTCACCGACTATTTGCATCCGATGAGTTTTAGATCTTTTGATCAGTCGGCAAAATTTGTTCCTGACGAATTTCCTGTAGTCGATGCTTTAGTAGAAACCGCCCGCCAGATGCGAAAAGACGGCTATCTCCTTTACGATAGCGATCAATACCTAGATGACATTAAACGCTTCGTACGAAACGAGCCGATTACCTGGCGTGACAAGCACGGCGGCGTTTGTGATAGCCCAAATCTTTATTTCGCTATTTTGCCGAATGGTGCTTTCGCTCCTTGCTGTGATCATCGCATTCCTTCGTTTATTCCAACTCACGATAAATCTTTCCCGGAAGTTTATAAGTCGAAAGTTTTCCGGACTGAGGTTTTCCAAAAAACATCTACTTGTGAAGGTTGCATGTTTGGAAGCTATCCGGAAATGACGATCGCGATGCGTTTCTTGGCGGCTAAAATTGATCGCGTGAAGTTGTTTTTAACCTCTCCGCCAAAAAAACCCTGGCCTCTCACCTATGAAGATCTCATTGGGTTTGCAGAACAGATTCGAGGCGGAAGTCCGAAACCATTACCTTTGGCAGCATCGGCGGTAGCGCCCCAAGTTTAGGCGCAGGAGTTAGTTCACATGCCAAAAAAGATCATTTTCGAAAGTGCGGTTCATCAGTTCGTAACCGCGACTCAAGAGATCCTTGAAGAGCTAAAGGCCAAGCAGGATGCTCGTTTTGAAAACTGGTCCAAAACGGTCGCTTCTTGGAAATTTGAGTATAAGGGCCCGAAGGTTATGCTACTTAGTTGGTCGACTCCAAAACCCGGAGAGAAGTTGATCGAGTATTCCCAAGCTCAGTTTTACACTCGCGGCGACTCCGAGAAGTTTGTTCAGAAACAGCGAGAAATGGATTTAATTGGCGTTTCGGGCGACGAGGTAGGGAAAAGTAATAGGACCTATTTCAAAGATATCTCCTTGAAGGTTCTGGTAGAGGCAAACTAGATGGAAAATCGAAAAGACATCGACGCAAAAATCGCCCAGCGAAATAAGGTTGAAGAGTCCTTTCATGATGACTGGGCTCAAAACGAGGACCTGGAATCTCTAGATGTTACGCAAACGTTTACCGCGTGCACTTCGCCCGAGTTAAGAGGGATTTTCAAGCACCTGGGCGATCTCCACGGGAAAAAAGTTCTCGATGTGGGTTGCGGATTAGGGGAAGCGAGTGTTTTTTTTGCGCTACAGGGTGCGACAGTTACCGCTACCGATCTTTCGGACGGCATGCTCACGTTTACGAATCGATTGGCTGCGAAAAACGGAGTGAAAGTTCGGACTCATAAAGCTTCGGCCGACTCTTTGGATCTTCCTGACTCAGAGAAATTCGATGTGATTTACGCGGGAAATCTTTTTCACCATGTTCAATTGGCTCCTACGCTACTGCTTTTAAAAAAGCATCTAGCCCCGGGAGGCACTCTCACCAGTTGGGATCCTTTAATTTACAATCCCGTCATCAATGTCTATCGAATGATGGCCAAGGATGTCAGAACGCCCGACGAAAGACCGCTTTCTCGCAAAGAGCTTAAGATCTTTAAAGAGAACTTTTCTGATGTGACGTTTCAGTACTACTGGTTCTTCACCCTTATTGTATTTGTTCTGATGTTTGTCTTTCGTGGGCAAAACCCCAACAAAGTCCGTTTTTGGAAAAAGGTCACCGATGACGCCAGTTTCTGGGCCCCTCTTTATCGCCCCTTAGAGTTTTTGGATAGGATTGTCCTGAAAGTCTTCCCCTTTCTTAAGCTACTTTGTTGGAATGTTGTGGTTTTTGCAAAAGGGCCTCGCGTTTAGGCTGTAATCAGGTAGGAATGGTCGCATGAAACTTTTTGTTACAGGCGGAACGGGCTTTTTAGGAAGCCATCTTCTCAATGAGCTAAAAGCAAATCTCGGACCAACTGATGTGGTTTACGTACTCTGTCGCTCGCCACGGACGTTTGACGATTCTCGGTTTCAAGCCGTTGTTGGCGATTTCAAAGGGATTGCTTCTGCCAGAACCGAACTTCTCGCTAGTGACTATGTTTTCCACATCGGCGGGGAAGCTAGGTTCGGGAACGACCTCGACTATCAAGGCAGCAATATTCAACCCACGCGCGAGATGCTCGATATTCTCAAAGGCAGCTCCACGCTTAAGAATTTTATTTTCACAAGTACCATTGGGGCGTTTGACCGAGAGCCGTCCGATCGAATCAAAGACGGAATCTCAATCCACTCGCGTCCTAATCCCACTTCGAAGTACGGCAAGTCGAAGCTGGAGTGCGAGCAGATGATTACTAGCTCCGGACTGCCCTTCACAATTGTGCGCCCCACCTGGATTTGGGGAAAAGGAATGCGTTTAGATTCCCATGTGAACGCTTTCGTTTCGCTGGTGATAAAGCTTCCGCTCATGGCGCGTCTCGGCTTCCCTGGAAAAGTATCTCTGATTTACGTTGAGGATATGGCCCGCGCTCTTGCCAACTGTATTAATAACGCCTCCGTAGTGAACCGCTGCTATTTCGGCGTTACCGAGAATGCTTCGATAGGTACTATTCTCAATATGATTTCTCGCCGACTGTCGGGCAGAGAGATCAGTCAAATTCCGATACCAAGCTTTCATTTCCTGCTATCCAGAATCCACAAAAAATTACCTTTGGCACTTGCTAACCTTTTTCTCAATTATCTGACGGCACAGGACGAAGCGTTTGCGAAGGATTTTGGAATCAACGCTCCTGTCGTTCTTTCTAACGCTTTAGATTCGGTGATTGAAAATAATCCCAACGCCCATGGGGTGTATTTGATCACCGGAGCCAATAGCGGCATCGGACTTGCGGTAGCGAAATCCCTTCGCAAACAAAAAAAGCCGTTAGTCCTCGTAGACCGAAATATCGATCGGTTGGCACCCTTTGTAGGTGATACCGTTATTGAGGCCGATTTAAGCGACGCCGCCGCTCGAACCAAAATCGTGAAAATCGTCTCCCAAATGCCGTTGCGCTGCTTAATGAACATTGCCGGCGTCGGCTTTCGAGGAGGTTTTTTCGATGTTGAGGCCGAGTCCGTTTCTAAAACCGTGGACGTAAACGCCACTGGGACTTTGTTACTTACCCATTCGCTTCGCAAGAAGCTAGTCGCAGACCATTCTGACATCGTGAACATCGCCAGTAGCGTCGCCTACTATCCGCTTCCAGGCATGGCCGTGTACGCTGCCAGTAAAGCTTTTATTGCCAGCTGGTCGGAAGCTCTGGCGGTGGAACTTAAGCGCACCAACCGGGTCTTTACGATTTCTCCTGGGGGAACGAAAACCAATTTCCAAACTTCTGCGGGAGTCAAAGCAACAGGCGATTTATTAAGTCCCGATGCCGTCTCGGCTCGCATTTTAAAAACTGTCGCGGGCAAGGGAAAACCCAAAACCGCGGTTTACGGAACTAAAGCGAATGTGCTCTTTGTAATGGTACGGATTCTTCCTCAACGAGTGATTGCGAAAATCATGGGACGTTTGTTTAGTGAGGCCCGCTAGCGCATTCATTCGTGAAGGTTGGGAAGAGGGGCTTTTTCGAGGGCTCTGTCTCTTACCTCTCACTTTATATGCTTTCAGCGTTTTGGGATTCGTTTTAGGCTTTTCGCTTTCCCCCTCGCATTTGTGGTTGGGCATTCTTACTTTCGCCGGATTAAATTTTTCGCTGCTTCGGAAACAGCCAAAGCTCGCTCTTATCACCTCGGCAGCGAGCGGGTTGTGGATGCTCACGTGCGCTTGGTTCGTAGGGCACCTTGTCGATTTCTCCTATGATGGGACGCAATACCATCAAGAGGCCATTCTGCAGTTACGATTGGGATGGAACCCTTTCCGTTCGGTGATTACGCCTGACGTCTGGGATACTTCTTGGGCAGTCTGGTTAAATTCGCTCCCGAAATTCGGCTGGACTGTCGAAGCGATGGTGGCGACGAGTTTTCATTCTCTCGAAGCTGCTAAATTTCTACCGCTCTATGGACTTCCGCTCATCGCCCTCTCCGCTTACCTCTGCGCTACCAAAGCGTTCGGCCTTTCTCCCAGAGTCAGTGGCTTAGTGGGATGGGTTGCCATGTTGAGTCCTATTACCGCATCTCAGCTCGTTATCAACTATTCGGACGGTTATGTTTCCAATTTTGCCTGCGTACTCGTTTTTCGCGTAGTGGATTATCTCAAGCGCGGAAATTCGGAAAGTCGTAAGGACTTAGTGCTCGCTCTGGTATTGGCAGGGCTCGTGAAGTTCACCAATCTGTTTCCCATTCTGACGATGGGTTTGGTGTTGTTGGGCTGGGAATGGTTTCGATCGGGAGCGAAAAAGACCGTTCAGTTCTTTGCCACGCTCACCGGGCTAGCCCTTCTTACCGCTGCCACTCTTGGCTTTAATCCCTACGTTAGTAATCTCATACGCTACGGCGCTTTGAACTATCCCATGTCTGGCGCTCAGTGGATTCACGGAGATCATATCGGAAGGGCACGTCTCATCGAAGAAGGCGTCGAAGAGCCGATCTATTCTGCTCACTTGCCCGCCAATTTTGTTGGACACAACCGAGTCTATAAGTTTTTCTACTCGCTATTTTCGAGATCGGAGCATGTTGCCGTCAATATCGGCACAGGCGCCCATCTAAAATTACCATTCACAGTAAATCAGAAAGAATGGGTCTACGTAGGCACGAGTGATGGAAGAATCGCGGGACTAGGCCCTCTTTTTTCAGGGGTCTTTCTTTTGAGCTTACTCGCCTTACTGCTCGCCCGGCGCAAAGAACCTTCGCTTCTGGCGATTGCAGCAGCACTCGCTGTGGCGGCGATGATGAACCCTTATGGCTGGTGGACCCGTTACATTGGATTTTTTTGGGAAGTGGCGGCCCTTGGCTTAATCGCGGCTGCAGTAAATCCGGTGCTAAGTCTCAAACATAAGCGGATAGCCATTGCCCTCATTGTATTTTTTGCTACTGCTAACTCCCTCCCCATTTTTTATAGTCAGCTCTCCCATTCCGTTCAATACACGCGAAATACCAAACATGATTTCCAAAAGCAGCTGGCGGATCAGGGATATGTCGTGTTGGATGCCCACCATGCGGGAATTCGAGGATTCTTAAACGAACAAGGCTTTCCTTTCCTCCCCCGCGAGGTCGAAGTCCGGATGGTCAATGCCCATTACCTCTCCCCCTCCGAGCCTTGTAGCGCGCAATGGGAAAGCTGGTTTACGAGACCTGCCAAGGGAACCCCTGAGGACGAAGAAAAGCGAAGCCGTGGCTTTCTCAATGCCCAAGGGAAATACCAGCTAAGGGCCGGGCTTTCGAAAGAAAGTACCCTTTCCGCGGCTCAATGTTACTCAAAACTCTCGATGCGTCCTTTTCAGACGATCCCACTTTTTAGCGAATAGTTTGCCGATTTCATTAGGCTATTTCCTGTAGCTGACCCACGACTAGCTGCGAAAATCATTGAAGAAAAAAGCATTTAGAGAGTTCCGAGATTTTGAGGTATGGTGAGTCGCTATGGCTGAAACCCGACCTCTTCCGACTCTAATTTCGCTGGTCATTCCTCTTTATAACGAGGAAAAGGTCGTCGAAACGCTTAAGAGTAGGCTTTACCAATTTGCGTTAGCGATTAACGCTCCGGTGGAGTTTGTCTTAGTGAATGATGGTAGTCGCGATAAGACGCCTCTCATGATCCGGGACTGGTGCCGCGAAGACAAACGCGTGAAACTTGTGGACCTATCTCGAAATTTTGGACATCAAGCGGCGGTAACCGCTGGAGTCGATTTTGCTTCGGGCGACGTCGTGGTCGTAATGGATGGGGACCTTCAAGATCCACCGGAACTCATTTCGGAAATGGTGGAAGAGTACCGCATGGGATTCGATGTGGTTTATGCTCAGCGAGTTCGACGACATGGTGAAACTTTTTTCAAACGAGCCACTGCGCGTGCCTTTTACTATTTCATGAAACGTTTTGTTCACGAAGACCTTCCTGAGAACACAGGTGATTTTCGTTTGATGTCTCGTCCGGTAGTCGAAGCTCTCTCTCAAATGCGCGAAGGCCATCGTTTCTTAAGAGGCATGGTGGCTTGGCTTGGGTTTCAACAGACTTCGGTTCAGTTCGAACGTCCCGAACGAGCCGCAGGAGAGACCAAATATCCTTTCCGAAAAATGCTTCGTTTTGCTTGGCATGCCGTGATGTCTTTCTCGAGCATCCCGCTTCGAGCATCTGCGGCTTTAGGATTTTTGGTAATCTTGACTGGATTCATTTTAGGAACGTATTCGGTTTACCATAAACTTATGTACGATGACCTCGTCCAAGGTTGGCCTACGCTCGTAGTTCTCAATTGCGTAATCGGGGGAACGATTCTCGTTTGCCTAGGCGTTACGGGTGAATACGTAGGAAAGATTTTTGAAGAGATCAAACAGCGTCCGCTTTATATTGTTCGTGATGCGATCAATATGGAATCGCTTAAAGCGCGTCCTCGCGGGGTCGTGTCCCTAGTTAATCTCGCAACGAAAGAGACTCCGATTTCTGAACCGAAGCCGCCAGAAAATCGACTCCCTTTGTAAGAAGGGATTTGCCATTGAACTTATCAAATTCGTTTAGCCAGAATCTTAGGGTGAGCGCTCTCAGTCTTCCAATCTGTATTTTCTTACCTACGACTTTGGCATTTCACGTCGGCGTTCCGATCTCGCCCTACCACTTTCTATTCGCCATTTTCGCCTATTTAACTTTCAATCTCCTTCGGCTAAGGCAGGGGAGATTAACCGAAAGGCTATTCGTCACGGGGATTCCGCTCTTGTGGAGCCTCATTTCGATCTGGTTCGTTGGGCATTTTCTGGATTACTCGTTCGACGGGCCCCAATATCACCAAGAAGCTATTATTCAACTCTCTCAGGGCTGGAATCCGTTTCGAGAGATCATTAGTCCCGATATTTGGGATACCAGCTGGGCCGTTTGGATCAATGCGCTTCCCAAGTTTGGTTGGACGATAGGAGCGGTCGTTGCTCGAGCGACCCACAACATCGAGTCTGCAAAATTTCTCACTCTCTATCTTGCGCTCGTCGTAGGCCTATTTGCCTACGTTTCGGCAAAATATAGTTTTGCCCTATCCAGAGCTCAAAGTTTAGGAGTCGCTTTCATCGCGATGTGCAGCCCCACTTGTGCAGAACAGCTTTTGTTGAACTGCACAGATGGCTATGCGAGCTCCTTTGCCGCTCTTCTTGTGATTGCGTTTCTAGATCACTTAAAGAGGAACACTAAGCAAACCGAAACCATGCTCGTTCTGACGGCGATCCTTGCCGGGCTAGCCAAATTCACAAATCTGTTTTTGATCGTAGCCGTCGTGCTTATTATGGCCGCCTTCGAATGGCGTTGTTCAGGAATTCGCCGGTTTTTCCGGTTAGTAGGAATCGTAGCAGTCGTCTCAGCGTTCACCAGCCTCCTTTTAGGCTTTAATCCCTTTATTAGCGATGTAGTGAGGTACGGAAACTGGAATTACCCGATGTCTTCTGCAAAATGGATTTCAACAGAGGGATTGGGGCAAAAAAACCAGCTCCCAAAAAGCCTCGAACAGATCATCTACCCTTCTCATGTTCCCATCAACTATCGCGGTCATGGTCAGATCTATAAATTTGGAAGTTCCCTCTTTTCTCGTTCGGAGCATGCTAGTTCTACTTTTGACTCTAGTGCTCATTTAAAGATCCCCTTCACGGCAAAAAAGGCGGAATGGGATTATCTAGGCATTAGTGACGGTAGGATCGCGGGGTTAGGGCCACTCTTCTCTGGAATTTTTTTGGTAAGTTTCGCTCTCCTACTTTTTGGCGCGAGATCTCAGCCTCTGCTTATCAGCATCGCTCTCAGCCTTTGTCTTACGGCTGTGGCCAACCCTTATGGCTGGTGGACTCGATACATTGGATATCTCTGGCAGGTCGCTACGCTCGGATATTTGGCGCT
>JBBQIT010000110.1:0-9867 GCA_038325205.1 Bdellovibrionota bacterium | reverse complement strand
ATGTTAGGTGAAGCGCCGAGATGAAAGCGAAATTCCTATTTCTCCTTTTGATGGTCGCCGCGGCGGAGGCATTGCCGGATGAGATCCAGAATTTCCACCGTCGCCTCACGCGCTACCAGAACCCGGCTCTGGTGGAATCTGGGACTTTCTCGAGAATCACTGCCACAGCGTGGGAGGAATATCCGCCGGGTGACTTGGCCACCGCGGTGGAAGATCATCTTCGCTTACTAATGCGTGCCGATCCCGAAAATCAAACCTACCACGCTTGCACCACTCGAACGATTTGTGTCCGCTTCCTCAAAGCCAGGAAGCAATGGAATGGGGAGATGGAACGACTCCTCGTTAAGATGCTTGGCTGGCAGTCGACTATAATGAGCGGCTTGCGTCCCGAGTACCGGGAGGAAGCTCTCCAGATCCTTCGCCAACAAACTCCGATTAGTGCAGAATCCACGATGGCGGTCCTGGCGAGCGTGGACAAGGGACTTCGACCCTACCGCATTGCTTCGATCGAGTTTCTCGTCGACCAAGCGGAGACGGATCATCGCACGCGCGAGATTCTTCAGCGCACTACCTCAAGAGAACTACTGGCCGATGTTTTGGGAAAAGTTCGGGCGTCCCTGCAAAAGCGGATAAATCGCCATGCCGCCGGCGAATCTGAGGTCGAGTCTTTCCGGCGAACGGAGAGGCTCTATCAGAGATTGGGCCTAGAAGTTCTCTCAGAGGAAAGGTTCCCAAATCCTCTCAACGAGGAATCTCTAGAGGTCTTACGACGCTCGGGAACCGAAAGAGATAAGGTTCCGGATTCCGATTTGATCGAGGCCCTCGAGCGATTGGCCGGAGAACCCTCCCTATCTGAAGAGGATCTGCAAACAGCACTCGTTCTTACTAACGATCGGGCTAATCCAACTTCACCCGTGTCGATCGCCGCCAGGCAGTGCTTGATCGCGCAGGCATCTTATCGACTGCTCGCTCAGGCGCAAAACGATCCCCTGTCTGAACTCCCCTCCTGCGTGCTAACCATATTAGGATTGTCTGAACAGCCGGCCAAGCGCGCAAGGCGTCGTCCTTCCAAGCCCTAGGCCAAATGTTAAGGAAATGGTGTCACCTTGCTCGAATGATACCGAAGGGATCTTTGAAAGAGTAAGAGGGTCGGCACTATCGGTAGTAATTTAGCAGAGAAACTCTAAGCGCGATCGCCAAGAAAGACGGGGGAACCAGGCAATGAGTTTCGCGCGGTTTCCTAGTCGGTTTCCGATCGTATTCCAGGGTACCGAGAGCAGAAGAGGAACCACTAACGCAACCAGCGTCGGAGAGAAACTCCCGCCGATGGAGTATCGTATTAGGGCGCTGCCTTTACGTTACTAACCAAAAATACGAAATCATTAAAATCAGCCCCGTCACCGGGAACCGTCTCGACCGCTCCCAGAAAAGCATTCGCTAGCGGAGTCCCTTTCCAATCCGTGGCAGGATAGAACCGAATTTTATGTCTCTTGGGAGCTTCCTTTTCCCAAACATTGAGAGAGTCATCGCTTGTGACCACACGCTTACCTTGAGCCGTATCAAAAAATCCGAAAGAAGCGAACAATCCAAAAACTTGTGGAGGTTCAAACGTCGTAGTTCCATCGAACGCAGGATTTACCGATTGGTTATTTCCCTGGCGCACGGAAACGATTTCATGCACTTGCGATGGATTATCGACCCCATAAAATCCGGTACGAACTACGGGCTTTGCATCCGATACAAAGGCCGCAAGAGGCGTCAGTGTGACTGGCTGTTTGTTGTTTGCTCTAACGAAACGCTGAATGGTCACTTCGTCGTTAGGTGTTGTGAGGGGCAGTTCGAGTGTTGAGGTGTTGGGATCTTTGTCTCCGACCTTAACCACAAAACCAAGAGCCGTCAGCAGCCGCTGCAACGATGGCTCATTGGCTCCTTCGAATCCGTGAGTTCCAATGCCCCCCAAAAATATTTGAAGCGGCTTCGCATCTGCGTTCGTTAGGAGCTTTATCGTTGCCTTTCGTAGTCCAAATATGGATGGCTTAAACCGGATAGTGACCTGAGCCTTCGCGCCCGGTGCAATCGTAAGAGGCAATGGGGAGTCTACACTGAGCGAATAATCACGAGCGGCATCTCCTTCGATGGATAGTCCTGAAGCCGGGATCGCAAGCGCCGCCGATCCGTCATTCGTTATCGTAAAGGTCGCTGTGGCTACTCCCGTGTCGGCGTTGCCATTTTGCTGCGCGATGAAAGTCAAATGGTCTTGGCTCAGCTTGGTCTCAGCACCAGGCCCGATGGGACGCAAAAGGGTCAGACGCTTGCCCGCAAATTCCGCAACATACACAAACCCCGTTTCCGAGTCCTGGAAGAGATCAAGCGGATCTTCGAACTGAGTCAGTCCCGTCACTCCCGACAGCGTACTATCCACCGAGCCATCCGCTTTCACGGTGACGACGAGAATGTCTTTACCGGCACTGTAGCGAGTGATCATCAATCGTTTGTCCAGCCGTCCGCCAAAAGAGTTGCCCTGGTATTCGATCACTCCATTGGGAGAGAAATGTTCCCCGAGATCGGCGGCAAATCCACGGTAGTTGCTGTCCGCTTTTGTTCCCAGCGGATACTGTTTCACAACGCTCGAGTCATTTTTTCCTCCGTCTGGGTTTCCGCCATTAAGGACAAATTCTTTTCGCTCTGGGTTGGGGTGTCCATAGTAACCGCCCTTCTCGATCCGAAAAAGCCAGTCGTGTTCTACTTGAGTTACCGGAGAAATTCCGGCGACACCAGGGCCCGAAGGCGTATTTCCATTGGCTGCTGATCCGTTGGTTGGAGCGTAAAGTTGTCCGTTGGTCGCAAAGATCAAATCATAAGCATTTCGAACCCCAGTCGCGTAAATCGTAAGCAGGGCCCCCGGCGCGAAGGGATTGTAAGTTCCTCCTTCAGCCGTCTTCACATTCAGCGTCGTCTCGCCCAATGCCGCGACATCGATCCGCAGGATCGCGGCTGTCAAAAGACGTTCTGGCCGAAGTCCCCACCCTTTATCCGGCGCCCCCATCGCGTTGTTCGCCCCTTGCGCAAAGTACAATGCTTTGTCGGGGCCAAAGACGGGCTGATTGGTGAGATGATCTTTGATGGAACGAGGAAGACCGACAACGGCGTCGTGAACATTTTCAAGGTTTGGTCCCGAGAGACGAGTGACTTTTCCCGTCCAATCTAACGGCGTCGGAGCATTGGGTAAGAAGGTCGAAAATTCGCTGTGAGTGACCCACAACACCAGATGGTTTGCCGTCGCCGAAGGATCGAAAACCATGCCGACGAGCGCCCGCTTAGCGCCGTCCGCCTGGGGCGACGATCTAACAACCTCGGGATCACCCAGAAGTCCATTGGCCAAAATGCTAAAACGAACCACGGCTCCTTGAATATCGCCGCAATAGAGTTTTCCATCAGGTCCTTTGATCACTGCCGTGTACGCGTGTCCCCTCGTCGTCGGAAGGGCGATCTTTTCAAACGCTATCGAAGGATCGGTTTCGCCCCCTTGAGTACCCGTAGTGAAAGTAGAAGAAAATTCCTTGAAAGAAGCGCCCGAAGTATCTTTTACGCCCGCGGTAATCTTGAACGTGTAGGACGTATTGGGGTCCAGCAACGTGCGTGGTTGAAGCAAAATAACGTCACCCCCGCCCGAGGTATTTAGCGAAGCCTGGACCGGCATCGCATCCGTCTGTCGGATGAGCGTTACCGAGGCAGAAGTCAGGCTACCCCCATCCACGCCCTGGCCTACGTTAGGAAGACTAACCTCGGCGGCAACGGCGGTATCGCGACGGATATTTTGTGTCTTATCTTGAGGGCTTATGGCGGTCACCGAAGGCGGGCTAGCCGCAAGAACCAATGGATCATTAAGAGAGGAAAAGAGAACAAGGAAAGCAAAAAGCCATCTGATCGAGAAGGACTGCGCCACCATAAACCTCACTCCGATAAATGCCCTCACCTTTCACGTAAGCACACTAAAAGAGGCCCGTAAACGAAGCTTGATAAAATATAAACCGAAGTAGGGGAAGGAACGGGACACCCGCATCACTCTATCACCGATGATCGCGCACGTTTCTATGCCGCCTTCTTTTATGTTAAGAGTCGAACTCAGATGGAATCGATCAAGGAAATAAGGGCCTTTTACCCTGACAATGCTAGGCGCTTCTCCAGATATCAGGAATCGTTCTGGCAATTCTGCGTCGAAATCGTATCGGACAATGGGCAAATCGGACTTGGTGTAGGAGGTGGGGGGCTTGCTTCGATCGAAGTGGTAGCCAAGGCTTTGGCTCCTCTACTCAGGGGCAGGAAGATTGATGACTGGGAAACTATTTGGGATGAGATGCATTCAGAGTGTTCGCCCTACGGACAGAAGGGGATCGCTATCATGGCCATTAGTGCAATCGACCTCGCGCTGTGGGACCTTCGAGGAAAACTACAAGGGCTGCCCGTTTGCGAACTCATCCAAAAAGGTAGCTCCAAGAAAAGAATCAAAACGTACCTAACGACAAACAAGATTGAAAACCACCTCTCAGAAGGTTTCCAAGCCTTTAAAGTCACGGCTCCCTTCGGACCGAATTCCGGAGAAATCGGGAAAACCAAAAATGTGGAGTACGTTAAACGAATGCGCGACATGGTGGGAGAAGATAGAGATCTGATGCTCGACTGTTGGATGGGCTGGAATCTCGGATACACGCTTGAGATGATCGAGCGTCTACGTCCTTTCCGACTAAAATGGATCGAGGAGCCGCTCATTCCTGATGATTACGATTCCTATCGGCAACTCAAGAAAAGAATTACTACCCCGCTCATCGCGACGGGA
This sequence comes from Bdellovibrionota bacterium, assembly GCA_038325205.1. Lineage (GTDB taxonomy): Bacteria > Bdellovibrionota > FAC87 > UBA2466 > UBA2466 > JBBQIT01. Next base: position 5,030 of record JBBQIT010000110.1, on the reverse strand, counting down.
GAACACGAATACACTCGCTTTGGATTTAACGTTCTGAACGAATTTCGGGCAGCTGATATCTGGCAACCCGACGTAACGTGGTGCGGGGGGATCACGGAAGCACTGAGAATTGCGGCTCTTGCAAAAACCAATGACACCAAATTAATCCTCCATCGCGGCGGCGAGGTCTGGGGACTCCACCTTTCCGCGGCACTAGACCTCGAGTGGGCGGAGGTTACCGATCAAAATGAGTTTCCCAGTTCCCCCGCACTGAAAGGCCAGCCGCTCGTGCACGAAGGAGGTATCCAACCGTCACGCTCACCCGGCTTTGGCGTGCAATGGGCCTAGTGGAGGTATTGGTGTCACTCTCCTTGAGGGCGCAAAAGGAGACTGACCCCATTTTCGTCCATCACTTGCCACAATCGCTTTTCCTACAGTAAACTGTGTCTCCAATTAGGAGACTTCATGACATCAAAAGCGCTTCTGTTATCGATGGTTCTTGGCTTCTGTACCGCTGGTTTTGCGATTGAACACCCAGAGGGCAGTCTTACCGAACAACTAAAAGCGAAACAGGAAGAATCCAGTAAACAGATTCCCCCAGATAAACAGGCGATCATGCAACAAGCTATCGACGAGCTAAACGCGTCGGGAATGATCGCGAAAGCGAAAAAAGTCGGAGATACCGCGCCTGAATTCAAGTTGCCCGATGTGAAAGCGGGAATGATTAACTCCGCGGAACTTCTTAAAAAGGGTCCTATCGTTTTGACGTTTTATCGAGGAGGCTGGTGCCCTTACTGTAACTTACAACTGCATGCTTTAGAAAAATAGCAATCTCGCTTTGCCGCCAAAGGTGCAACCCTCGTGGCAATTTCGCCCCAAACCCCTGATAACAGTTTAACGACCGCACAGAAAGACAACCTCACTTACTTGGTGCTTAGCGATCAAAAGGGAAAAGTCGCTAAGCGGTTTGGACTGCTTTATAAGCTACCGCCCGCTTTGAAGAAAACTTATCAAGAGTTTGGCTTAGATCTGGCCAAAACCAATGGAACTAAAGAGTGGGAACTTCCCCTGGCCGCTACCTACGTCATCGCCTCTAACGGGAAGATCATCTACGCCTTCATCAACGCCGATTATAAGAAACGGGCCGATCCCGTAGATATTTTAAAAGCCTTGGACCAGAACAAGTCCTAGCTTCAAATTCGACTTATCATTAGTAAAGCCTGGGGCCTTCGTTATTCGCGGATTGAGGGAACGTCGATACAGTCCGCTCCGTCTCCTAAACCGATCCGATCCGGTTGGGCGCCACCGCTCGCCCCAAATATAGCACCAGTCCGAAGCGTAAGTGGAAGCTTCAGTAGGGCAAAGTCCCCCTCGTCCGAAAAGTACGCAGAAGGACCGCCCGACCACTCATGATTAGTAACTCCATCATAAAAGTAAAATTGGTGGCCCTTCACGCCGCAACTAACGCCGCTCTGCCAATCTGAGGAACAGGCCATGATTCGCAGTCTATCCCCAGGCCGGGCACATATCGGTCGTCCTTTTCCAAATGGCTCTAGGTCGGGTAGGTAGACTTGGTTTCCCCGCTTGTCCACACCCACCACCGAAGCCCCAGGTGGCGGTGGTGCAAAGCTCTTTTGGATAAACGAAAACATTGAAAAAAGAATGATGAATGCGGTTAGATATCTGCCCACTTTTCCCCCAGGATAGAAATGCCTCATAGCCCCTCTTTAATCGCTACCCGTAAACCGTCATCTTGTCATCACGTGCTGCCCTATGGGACTACGCAGCTTTCGAAAACGGATAAGGCGGTGTTCCGAAAGCTTAGGGCTTTAGGGCTCGAGTCGCGAGGAAAGATTTGAAGAATTTGTCAAAAGTCTGTTTTCCTCCCCAGTCATCTTCGTACAGACCAATGAGATGAAAGCCCGCGTCGAGCTGTCCTGAGATCTGATCTTCTAGGGTATGACCAAAACTCAAGGGTTCATCTTTAAAATACTTTTCTCTCTCACCCGCACCCAAACTGGTCAGATCGGAATACGGTAACGAGTATTTCAGCTGATGAATGTTTTGCTTTTCGAGCTCAGGATCGAAAATATAAATAATCGGATTCGAGAATCCAGAGATTAGCGTTCCTTGTCGTTTAAGGACGCGGAATGCCTCTTTCCACACTGGGCGAATGGCTTCCACAAATCCGTTAGAACAAGGATGAAAAATAAAATCAAAACTCTCATTGGCGAAAATGCTTAGGTCTTTCATATCGCCTTCTATCGTTCGAATCTTTAGATCCTCACGCTTGGCCACCAGCTCGTCTTGCTTAAGCTGTAAGGGAGAATTATCGAAGACAGTCACTTCGGCGCCTGCCGCCGAAAGAATAGGGCCTTGTTGTCCGCCACCACTCGCCAAGCAAAGCACTTTAGCGTCTTTCAATGGGGGAAACCACGTAGGGGGAACTGGTATGGTCGGAGTCAGAAGGATGCTGAAATCGCCCTTTCTGGCGCGCATAATTTCTTCCGGGCTCACGGGCTGAGTCCACCTGTCCCCTTTTTCCACCAGTCGGTTCCAAGCCTTCTTATTTTCTTCTGTGATATTCATGGCTCGGCAATCTTACCTGCTTGCCCCCAGGGGATGAAATAACGAAAATATTTTTCGGGTTTAGAGGGGCTCTATCACCAAGAAATTATTGAACTCACAGTCCTTTTATAATGGTAAGAATCCAAAGCTGTTGTCGCCCGAAGGAATTTGATAAGTACCCTCCGTGCTTCTGCGTACCCTTATTTTAGCTTGTGCTCTATCCGTTTCGACGGCCCATGGAATGTGCGCGGCACGAGTGCGAGCCGAATCCAGTGGTTCGGTGCCTGGCCGGTTTAGTTTCCAACTGTCGACCTCTAAAATAGCGGACCGGTCGATCGCTTGGCAAAATCATCTGGGATTCTTACAAGTGTTAAATGTGGTTCCTGATGAGATCAGGCTTACCGTTTCTTTAGAGTTCTTAAATGGTGGTCACTATGCTGAGCCGGGATCTTTTGTGGGGGCGCTCGGCAAGGTGCAGAAACTTTCTGCTGGAAACTTGGTGCTTAGGTTGCTCGCGCAATGGGCCCAACTTCTTGCCACAGACGCGGGAAGACCCGAGCTAGCGGGAGAGATTTTTGTCGCTCTCGTTAATCGACCTCCCATTGATGTAGACGACGGACCGGATATCATCACGATACGAGGCCACAATCTTCCCCACTTTTTTCAAAAGATAGCGCTCGAAGCCTATCCCGTGTTGGCAGATATGGTTTCCTGTCAAGAAAGCTTCCCCCCCGAAACCGCAAACGATAAAATTCTTGCGGTATCGTTTATCGGCTTCAACGCTTTGAGCGCGATGTTGAGCGGTCAGTACACTGCAGCGACGTTAACGAAACTTAATCTCGCTGGCGGCCTGCAATCCCTGGGCGCCTCGTTTTCGGAAATCTCCCCCCCCGAAGGAGCGGATCGTCGGTACTCGCTTGAATTTGAAGTTGCCGGCATTACAGCGAACACCCTTTCGATCGCTATGGATGCCAGACCTCAAGGAGAAGGATCTTTTCTTATTCCGGCTCTTGGAAATGACATCAGAACCGTGGGACTCACCTGGGCATCTTTTGTTTGGTTGGATGAAAAGGAACTGGGCGGATTCCTGGCTGTATCCCCAGCGACATCCAAGAAAATATCCGGAGATCTGCTTTTGGTAGAGAGATTACTCTACCCTCTGCTGAAGCGAGCGGACGCCTATCAGATGCTTTACGCGGCACGCGAGTTGGGAGGCATAGATCAACCGCCGCTCTCACAGAGTACGAGCCATCTGGTACCCGAAACGACGAAAAACCTATGGAGAGACCGTGCTATTTTGCGAGAGCGTGCTATTGCCTACGCCATGGGGGCCACTATCGAGCTCTTTACGAATCTCCTTGATGTCCGCGTTAATACCCTCGTTCACCATATTATGGAGCGAGATGTTTCAGCTACTTTGAGTTATGCCGATTTTGAGATCATTTCCCGTCGACAAAAACTACCAATCTGGTTTGTCTCCAACCCTCTCGAACCCGACGCAAGGGATCACCGCGCGTATCCTCCGGTACCTCACTTTGCTGGCCGCACTGCCCCTCCGAGTGCCGTCCTATGGATCAATGTCGGCCGTCCGGACGTTGTCGCGATATGGAAAGCTCAGATCGGCATGAGCGAATCTGAAAATCTCCAGCGTCTCAGAGAAACGACGGGACAGCTCTACCGAGGTCAGTAATCCTACTGCGCGGAAACTAGAATTCTTAAAGTCGTCATCGCTCCTTGATTCCCACTTTTAACGACCAGTCGTGCTGAAGTCTCTCCGATATCGGTTGGTCCGCAGGTTCCGGTTAGTACTCCAAGCTTACTCACTTCTACCCAAGACGGAGCCCCTATAATCGCCCACTCAAGCGGGCCGTCGTTCCAGCTAGCGAGAAGACTGTGTAGGTCTATTTGAATCGGGGAGTTAACCTTTGCCCGAATTTCCGAAGAGTCGGCAAGAAAACTCAGCGAGGGCGGCGTTTGAAAGACCTCGCCTGCTAAGGCTTGATATTCGGAAGGCGTTACGTGATCGAACCAGCTTGAACACAAGTGGGCTGTGAACTTCCGGGCTAGGGCTGAGGTATTTTGCCCAAGTTCTAAAGTCTCGTTGAAAACGATCTCGTGAATAATAATCGCCGCGCGATAGTCGTTCAGCTTTAACAAGGCCCAGAGTGCTTGATCGATCGTAAACGGCAAATCTTTGGGAAAGAGCGCTTTCCGTTGGAGCGCTAATTGGGCGAGATGGCACCCTGCTGGAATCGAAGCCAAGCCTGTGTCATGGAAGTCATAGAGCGGCCCGTCTACAAATCCCGTTTTGGAAAGAAACGTGCTCGCCATCGCGGCGTAACGAGAAAACCGTCCGGAATCTATCGTCTGTAAACGATTTACCGCCAAATCGACTTTCTCTTGGACCGAAAGAGACGGTCCCCCTAAAGAAATATCAAGAGTCGATTGGCTCTCATAAAGATATAGAGGCAACATTATCGGAC
>JBBQIT010000109.1:0-9876 GCA_038325205.1 Bdellovibrionota bacterium | reverse complement strand
TCACTTTCCATCTATAAGGGCGTCATCTATTTACTCGAAGCCACTAAAGACATTCCACCTGAACGCTTAAAGGTGACCTTGGTCGGACACCTTACCCGGGAACTTGCTCCCCTTATCGCCCATTATAAACATATGGAGATAATTCCTTCCGTGCAACACCCGCGTCTTGCCGAGATTTTAAACACCATGGACATTTTCGTAATGCCGTCCCTTCAGGACGGCTATGCTGCCACTGTGCCCCAATCGATGTCGGTGGGACTGGCCTGCGTGGTCTCTGATCATACAGGTGCAAAGGAACTTATCCAGAATGGCGTTCATGGATTCATTATTCCTATTCGTGACAGCGGAGCGATTCGTCAGGTGTTGGAAAAGTTCTTGGAAAGGCCGGCGTTAGCGGAAGAGATGGGGCGTCGAGCCGCTTCACAGTCGAATGTGTATTCGTGGGAGGCCTACGAAAAGGCGCTCGTCACCTGGATTAATGGATTGGGTGAGGCCGGTCAGGCTCAAGCCGTTGCCCGCTGAGGGGCGACAATCGTTTTTCCCCAGGAGAGGTAGTCTCCGTTGAGCCCATAAAACCGGAACCGGATTCCGTTTCGGCGCAGCTGGTTTCTAAGATGTTCGGTGAACGCCGTGCATTTCCCCTGAATCTCTCTCTTCTTCAGATCGAAAACGCAATGATCGTTTATCTTGAAACAATCTTCATCTAACTGGATAAATTTCTGTTTTTCTCCGGAAACCACCTGTGCCTGGAGAAAAATTTGGCTAAATAACTTCAGTTTTTCTTCGGGAGTCAATTTCCTAGGAAAGGCATTGGTTCGAATTATTTTTGCCGGCGTTCCAGCCGCAAGTGCGCCCTCAGGAATATCAGAGTTGACCAAACTTCTTGCCCCAATCACGACGTTTGCGCCAATGTTAACGCCAGGATTCACCCACGCATTCGGCATCCACACTCTGTCCCCAATCGTAATGCCCGCCCACTGAACAGGAAAACCATCCCAGGCCGATTGATAAGCACCGTGAGAAAATATTTTGGTCTCGATTCCACAACCAAACTCATGGCCAATGAGGACGGGATAGGCAAAATTGATATGTGAATTTAGGCCCATGTGAAGGAAGTCACCCACCTGTAATTTAGCTTGCGGGTCGTGGCAACTGCCCCCGCCGACATCGGCATTTCTGTAGATCCACGCTTCAGCGCCTATCTCTACGTGAAATCCCTCTATCACTGCATTCTTACCGATAATACTTCGGTCGCCGATAAAGCCGTGTTTAACGTTGATGATCGCGGTGGGATCGATTTTCACATCTTTACCGATTTGAAACATCTCTCCCCCAAGACGTGAAGCAGTGTTTTGAGCTACTCAACGATGTAGCGATAGACTTGAAAAGCCTCGTAATAGGAATTCATTTTATTGATGCTTAGAGCATGATAAGCGGCCACGCCAAAGACGGCCTCTTGGCTAAAATAGTCTTTATTGCGCTGACTCTTGTGGATTTGAAGAACGCCCAATTTCGCTTCAATCTCCAGCGAAATATTCACGTAGAAATTCGGTTGGAAGGAAGAACGAGTCGTACTGGGCGTCTCGTAGAAGAGGACCTCTTTCGTTCTTCGCGCTGCCGAAATGGTCGAAAGCGCGACATTCCGATGGTCTTGATGGACGTCATCCGGATGATGAACTAGAAGCCGATCGGGTTTAATATCCCGAATGATTCGATCCAATTTAGAAACCGTCTCAATATTATTTGGGATTGAACCGTCGTTCAGCCCTAGGAAAATGATCTCGGCATTACAGGCGCGTGCCGAGCGTTTTGCTTCTTCTACGCGCTCGTTCTCTTTCTCGCTATTCTTCGCATAACCATTTTCACCATTCGAGACGACAACCAAAGTGATCTTCCCATGCTTCGACCACCGAATTAGGCTGCCGAGTGCCCCCAACTCAACATCGTCCGGGTGAGCACCCACTGCTAGAATATTTGTTTTCATAGGTTCCCCACCCTTTAAATCGGTAATCCGCTGAAAATTCTGAAGTTTATTCGGATTGGCGACCTATTTTGCACAGACGCGCACCGTTTGGGGTCGGGTACAGATGGCGGCAAAACGGGGACGCAAAATCCATCGGTCATGCAGCCTAAGATACGTACGCTAACGCTGGGCACCATTCCAACTCTAAAACACCCTGGTAGAGGATCTGCTGGGGGATTGAATGAAACTACATGGGTTAATTTCGCTTTTTGTACTTCTAGCTTTGTCTTCTGTTTCGATAGCGGCCACTAAGTCGCCGTCGGCGCTTCCTATAGGACTACGAGTCGATAGCTCGTCCCCCTTAAAAGTGGTGTGGGAAAGATTAACCGACAATCAGAAGAAACTGGCCTATCACTTGTCTCGCGCCGCTAGCGTTGGGCGGACCGCCATCTTTTATCAAAGCAATCGATACTCTCTAGCGATTCGAGACATGCTGTTGAGTTCAGTCGAGCCAGCTCACATCCAAGACACGAAACAACTTCTTGGAGATTCTGCCTTTCAAGAATATCTGACCTATGGCGCCCTTTTTCTCAATCAAGGCGGACCTTACACGAACGCCAATCGCAAATATGTGCTTTCAAAAGTAACTCCGGCCAACGTGAGAGACCTCATTCGCATTTACGCCCCGAAAGCCGTGGCTTCGATGTTTGAAGTGACTCAACTCATGACCGATCCCAATTTTGAATTGCAGCGTTCTCCGGAATCCGACACAGATGATCTTAAAGACGCCGGTGGAAATCTATATGACCGCGGTATCACAAGCCAAGAAGTGAAAGATGCGATCGCGTTAGGGTTTACTCCAAAATTAAATTGCCGAGTCGTTCGCAAAGCCGACACTCTCGGCTGCGATATCCCAACCACTACGTCACCTGGCGTGATGGGAAAGACGTTAAAGGCAGTCGTTGCCGAACTTTTACTCGCCAAGATTTACGCAAGCACCGACCACCAAAGAAACCAAATTGATTATCTCGTTCGCTATTTCACCAACGGCGACGAGCAAGAGTTTAGAAATTTTAATATTGAATGGGTTAAGGACCGAGCAGGTTCCACGGTCGATTTCATGATGGGCTGGGTAGAGACTTATGATGACTGGCAATCTTCGATTGGGGCGTGGGAGTCCTACGTTCAAGTCGTCGATCCCGAAGTCTCTAAGATTGCACAAACGCTGGCGAAGAGCGCACAGTACTTTGAAGACAATATGCCCTACGGTCAGTGGAAGAAGACCTTTCCGCCCGACTACGCGCCTCCCGCCATTATGGTTTACTACTTTCAAGAAAACGCGGATGCCCGCTCCGGAGGTTACAATCTTCCGAACTATGATGACATCCGTCGCGACTATGGCGCGAAGAATGTGATTCGCCTTCCTCTTCCGGGAACGGCAACGGATCCGCAACAATTAGCCATCCGCCAAGAAGCGAATACCGAGTTTATGCCGTTCGCCAAAGTAACCGAAGTCACCAAAGAACAAGATAACCTTTGGAAGATGTTAGTCCTAATGCACGAAATCATCGGGCATGGGTCGGGTACCTATGATGTTACGAAGTATCCTGGCAATATCGATCCCATCAGCGCTTTGGGTAAGGACACGAATGGCCTTGCCGGTGCGCTTGAAGAGCAGAGAGCCGATCAAGCGGCACTCACCTTTGCCGGCGACTCGAAATGGGTAGAACTGGGAGTAGCCAAAGACAATGCCGATGTAATTCGCCTTAGAAATCTGATGTACGATTTCTATTTGTCGGATTTCCTACGACGGTTCTCGAAGCTTGCGACCTTCACGGAAGCTCACGAAAGAGGCCATCTCATTCTTGTGAATAAGCTTCTGGAAAAAGGAGCAATCGCATGGGTAGCCAAAGACGGCGTTTCCGCGATGACTCCGGAAAACCAAGTCCTTGCCGTGAAAGACTACGATCTCTTTCACAGCGTATCTTCAGATCTTTTAGGAGAGATTCAGCTCTTGAAAGCGACTCGAGATGCTCAAGGAGTGATAGCCCTATTCGCGAAATACGCTGACCTTAAGTTGGTGGATACCGACTGGGCGAAAGCGATGGTTAAAAGAGGGATTCCTCTTAAGATTAACGCTGGCTACGTCGAACAACCTTGGACGATCACGCCAACGCTTACGATCGAAACTTTCGGTGCCGACACTTTAGAGAGTGCAGCTCCGTTTTGGTCTGGCTACTACCGCGCGAAGTAGTCGCGATCAGTTAATACGGGAACTTACCCAGGTGACGTTTTTTGCGCCTTGTTCCTGAAGGGGAGTTCTGTTAAAAAGCGGACCCCCGGGGGTCAAATGAAATGGATTTCGGCCGTTAATGTAGTGGTCCCTCGCTTAATGATGCGGAAATCCTTCATCGCATTGGCCCTTTGCATTTTTACTCTCAGCCAAGCCGCATGCGCCGCTAGTACCACCTGCGTTTTTTTTATCGCGGAACTAGGGCAGTGGGGGATCAATCCCAACCGGACGATGGAATTGACCGGTCAGAATCGCAAAGTGAGTCTTGTTAATGGCATGGGCCATTCTTTTGATGACGTAGCTTTCCATATCACCGAGCAAAATGTGGCGGCAGTGGCTCAAGAGCTTTCGGGCGACTACACGGCAGAGGCTTTGGAAGTTGGACTCAGAAAAAACTTAGCCAATGGCTTCTCCGACATTCCCCTTAAGCCCTTCTTAGCAAAACGCGTTCAACAAAAGCTGGGAACTTCGGACACTCAACCCTGCTATCACGCAGCCCTCAACTTCCATCAGCCCTATGAGTGGGATGGAAGCGCTGATAACTCGATCGCTTTTCTCAGAAAGAACTATACGACTATTGGTTACGCGGACACTCTTCAATTCGGGGATATTCTTCTCTTCTGGAGTCAGGCGGAGCAGAGACCTTTTACTTTTCATATCGCCGTATATCTGGGCGGTGACATTGTCTATCATAAGTATGGCCCAATAGTGCAGGCAAAATACGAGTTCCACACCTTGTCCTCCCTTTACTATTACTACGCCCAACCAGCGCTTTGGACTCCCCAGCATAGATTCTTCGGAAAACCATTTATGGTGGAAATGCTTCGGTATGACCCGCTTAAGCAGCTTCCCCCTCCGAGAAGACGCCCCAGATAAAAATCACAGTCCGGACTACTCGTCTGCTTTTGGCGCCCGACGAAGGCGGCGGTCGATTTTTCGCTCGATGTCGGCCTCCCAGTTGGCGTCGAGCTCGTCTTCGGTAAAAGAGCTCGTGTCGCCTTTGGAACGGGCTAAACGCATCGAGTTTTCCGCTGCTAAAACCGCAATCGGCGAAGCCGCAGGATAGAACTCTCGAAATCGATCCATGCTGATCAGTTCAACGCCCATCTCTGGGGGAGTGGGCGCAGAAAATATTCTTCGTAGAAGCACTTCTAAATCGAGATTAGGTCCCTTCCCTGCTAGTAAACAGAGTATCGCGGCTTCCCCATCGTAGTAGTGATTGGCCAAAGCCATTCGTGCAATCGAGGAGATGACCTCGGCGTCTAAGCTAGCCGGCGCGACAAGTTTCACAATATCCCGGACCATTTCGTCGGAGATAATTTTCTCTAGTACCAAGGACTTCACCAAAGCCTGCGTGTCTTCATCGCCCAACGTATTTTCACGCACCTGGTGCTGCACCTCGAAAAGATAGGTGAGTTTTTCCAGAGCGAGCTGCTGGTGATGCCTTTTTTTGGCTATGAGAAATTTATCTAGATACTTTTTGATCTGCTTCTCGAAAGTTGAAAGCGAAGTCGGCACTGCTTCGGCGCAAACGTCTCTGTCGACTTCCGGGGTATCCGTTTGCCCGACACTGAGAGCGCAGAGCAACGCCCCCGACGCCAAAATTAAATAGAACAATTTCATTGGTGAGTGGGTAATAACAAATCGCGGTTGCGATTCAACAGGAATTCCAGACGCTAACCAATTCCTAACGCGGCCACACTAAAGACAGGTTTCAGGGGCTAAGATCTACTTTGAAAAAACGCGGATTCCTCTTTTGACTAACGAGTGAGGAATTCACACCAAACTCTGAAGTATCGATTCTATTTCTTGAACCATTCCACTTCAGTTTCGATGAGGTACTCCAGGCGATTGTACTCTTTGATATTCTTTTCCATCTCTGGAATCCAAATTTTGTCGGGATCGGGAAGCTCCGCTTCTCGCACCTCTTTCGAGATCTTCTGCACCTTACCGTTGACCTGGAGCTGGGGAACTACTTTCCATACAACATTGACGTGAGTGTCATCTACCTCGGTGAGGACAAAAACGTAATTGGTTAACGCCGGGGACCAGTACCTTGATAACCCAATAGCGGGGCCCCAATGGTCAGTTCCCATGCCCACAAAAACTTTGGAATCGGTGGCCGATTGTTTCAGAACGATCTTCGTATAGGCCTGTTTTGAGAGATCCAATTCGTACTCTCGTCCCCCCGACGGGGCGCGGTGCCTAGAAATGGCAAAAGAGGCCGCCGAGGTCGACAGCGCTTCTCGGACGGCAACGTCGACAAGGACAAGATCTCCCGCTTTGGTCATAAATCCCTTTTTCTTTGTTCCTGTGATCTGATGAGTATCTTCGGAAAGCGCGGTTTGATTTAAGAGTTTTGCGGTGCCAGTTTCGTGGGGGCTTAACGTTGCCGCCTCTCGGATGACATCCTCCATCCAGCGCTCAGAATAGGCGGATTGGTATTTCATCGTGCTGATTTTCGCGCCAGAGACCGTTTCCAACGTGGGACGGACGAAGATATTGAAAAACAGGGCTTGCCCCGAGTAGTTGATGTGGACGTCGTCCCCGCCATTTTGAAAAAAGTCATTGAGATGGACTGAGGCTGGATCGTTTGTGTCTGCCAATGGCAAGATCACTTGGTTAAAACTAAATAGTACGATCTTGGGCTGTTTGGCCGCTATCTCGGAGAGAGTCTTATTGACCGTTCTGATTCGGGCCCCGGTGGAATCGGCCATTTGAAGGGCTTGTGACAATCGCTCTAAGGGTAACGTTTTCGAAACTCTCGTTCGTTCCCCTTCCTTTAGGGATGAGGGGTCAAAAAGATCGGAGACGATGAGCGTGCAGCCGCTTTTTAACATCGGTGTCATCACTGAAACGACGGCTTCAGCAATATCAGCTTCCATCGCCGAAGGATCCGCAAGCATTGGAAACGCGCTAGGAAAAAAGCGATCGAGTACCATTCCGATGCAGACGTGCTTCGACTGCAGGCCCTTAACGGCGTCCGAATGTTCCGCGACCAGATGATAGAGGACGCGATCGCGCATTCCAAACTTCAAACCGAATCCACCGGTGTTACTAGCTCCGATGGCAAACAGGATCTGTCCCGAGGTCGCGAGTTCACTTTTAATGAGTCTGTGCGCATCTGCCTCTCGTTGGGGATCGTTTGCTTCCGCGAAGGCGGGAAGGGAGAGAAAAAAAGAGAACCCCAGCACGAATAACAACTTCATAAACGAGACTCCTAGCGCGAAAACAGGCAGTATAGCCGTGCGCGTCATCTTTGCAATGGCTATCCCAGTAAGACGGTAATAAACATAATACCTTCAATCATTTACTGTCTTTTGGTCGCCGAAAAGGAGCGTGAAAAAGGGCACAACTTGCGAATAAAACATCTCATGAACGAGGCGTTTTATTGCCAAGGAACCAAGGGAAGATCTAGCTATTTCCGAGGGGGAGTGCGGTCACTAAGGCTGGCAATGCAGCTCAGAAAGAGTCTCCCCATTCAGGGAATAGTCAGCGTACTCTCTTTCAAAGGGGTCCTTTTGTAGAGCCACTCCCAATACTTGGGCGACTCCGGAAGCGTCGGTAATTCCGCCGGTGAGAAACCAAGTTCCGCCGGTCATCACCCCACCATATTGGTTGTAACCCATCGGACTTTTCTTCCACTCGTACTTTGAGGAAATCAATTTTCCATCGAGGAGGGTATCCAAGGCGTCATTAGGCGAAGGGGCTTTTCCCGCGGCATTGAGTTTGGTTTTGTCCATCGCGACCATCCGAGGAATCTTGATGCCCACCTGGAAAAATTGCTGCTGTTTCGGTCGATTCCACAAAGCTTGATACACGTAAGCTAAGTCAGAGATCGCAGGATCCGAGAAGTCGACGACCGAGCCATCGTTTTTTAAGATCAAGAGAGGTTGTCGATTTTGTCTTGCTAAAAATAAACCACCCGCAAGGACTGCGTTCCCTCTTTTTCCCGCGCTACAAATCATCCATCCATAAGGATCTGAAGGCACTTTATCGCCGAGATATTCCTGAACACTCTTCTTAACCATCGCGGTTTCGGCCTCAGTCACCAAACGTGGGCCGCCAGGCCCTTTAGGACGAACTCCCCACTGGGTCAGTAGCGTGAGATGAGCTGCGACTGGCGGAGGATAGGTCGAATAAAGTTTCCAGGGCTCCGCCGTCGGGACTGATATCACCGCAAGACTTCCGTCCTGATTTTTCGCGGCCCCGTGGTTAACTAGGTACCGCTTCAGAAAGAGATTGGTGGGAAACCATAGTAATCCCAACACGCCAACGACAAGCACCAGCTCAACCAGGGTCAGTCCATTTTTGCTCATCTACAGATTATAGGGCCCGGCTTCGCTTTCAGCTACGCCCAGGCAAGCCTGGGGGATTTAGCCTGTCTATTGACACTCCGTACCAAAACGTTAGATTGCTTTCCTGCCTCGTTTCTTGCGTGGTGGGGGACGTCGGACAATCGTTTTAAGAGGGATTAAATGCTTAGAAATACGTGCTTTTTTGTGATGGCGATGTTTATCACCACGGGTTGTTTGGATAAGTTGGAAAACCTGACAGAAGTTACCAAAGATCGGGTCACCGAAACCAAAGACGCCATCATCGAGACGCGGGACATTATTAAGAAAGGGACTGGTAATCAAGAACTCGGGTTTTGGATTGGGTTAATGTCTACCGACCCCAATGCCAACATTCGTGCATTTAACGTGGTGAATGTGATCAACAACGCCACGATGGATCAACTCTTTGTTTTGTTCGGTATGTCTAGACCTCTCAAAGACGAGATGCTCGACCCCGTCACTCCCAATGTCTCTTTAATCGGCGAAAATTCAGATCCAGTGAATCGCCGTGGAGCGATCACTCCCAAATTGTGGGGGGATCAAGCGACAGGTTGTAAGAATTCTTTTTACAAAATTATGAAAGATGCCACCGAAGCGAATACCTCCATCGAGGATCTTAATTCTATCCCCGACCGCGTTTGGCGCTCAATCTTGGTTTGCACTGCCGTGGCCGGTGCCCTCCCCCAAAGTTTTGGTCTTGTCCGTAAGGAAGCTTTCGATAAAGACCCTGACGCTGAACGCGCCCGAGTGAGGGAGCAAGGGAAACGGGATTGGCCGCGCGATGAACAGCAGTTAAAAGACTACAAAACCATTCAATCCGACATGAAAGATTTGATCACGAAGGCGATGGCGGTCGGAAAACTCACTGCAGATCAATCTGATTGGGTCCTAAAAGCGCTGATTCCCGCTCGTCTCGATAACAACTTCGAAGAGGCGATGAAACACTATAAACCCTAAAGCCCTATAGACAATGAGTCAGCGTTACCGTGCTGATAGCTCCCGCGACAAGGTTACGACTACCTTCTAGACCTGCTTTTCTGCTATTTGGCTTCATATTGACGCTATGCATTACAATAGTTAGATTGCTTTTCTGCGTCGTTTCTTGCGTGATTGGGGACGTCGGAAAATCGTTTTAAGAGGGATTAAATGCTTAAAAATACATGCTTTTTAGTGGCGGCGATCTTTATCGCCACAGGGTATTTGGATGGGTTGGAAGCGCTCGCTGAGGATACCAAAGAACCGGTCACCGAAACCAAAGACGCCATCATAGAAACCCGGGACAT
>JBBQIT010000108.1:0-9887 GCA_038325205.1 Bdellovibrionota bacterium | reverse complement strand
CGAGCCTATGTCAATCGCAGGCACCTGGCCCGACTTTAAGGTTGAAAATATCTCGGTAACTTTGGGGGCAATACCGGGGTAATTCACTCGCAAATTGTCCGTGACATCGACCTCTTTGAATAAATCCGAGAGGTCAGGATATCCTATCGCTATCGGTCATTTTTACCCCGCTGGTGGTCCGCGCTTTGATCAACAAGGGTGTCGCCGGACTTGCCGGAACACTAAGCGGAGCCGCAGGAACAGCGCTTGTTGCCAGCGCCGCTGGTCCCGCGAGTCTGACAGCGTTGGCCACGGCGCCAGCGCAGACGATCATCACGGGAGCGCGTCGGCTAACGACGATGCCTTTAAGCAGAACCCGCCAATATCTTGAATCACGACGCGACTCGGCAAAGAAGGGTAATGGCTCCGTTAGTCGTTCCATCGTGAGGGCTCATAAGCGTAAGAAAACCGACTCTAATTCAAGTGATTCTGAGAAGGAGCAATAAAATGAGATTTCCCACTGCATGGGCTGATATCGCAGCTCAAAACGTGACGTTGAAGTTTGTGATCGGTGCCCTGGCGATTTCTTTGATAACCGTCGCAACGGTTACTGCAAAACTCGGACTAAAGGACCCTGTTGTTGTGGAGCGTGGTTGCTTTTCGAAATCGGCGGACACGGTGCGCGCAAATGTAACTGACGTTGAGATTAAGGGCTTCGTTGAGCAAGTTCTTCCGCAGCGATTCGGTTCTTCAATTGATCCGAAGGCAGCTTACTTGTCACCGGCCCAACTTAAAGCACGTACCCTAGAACTCGATGATCTTCGAAAAAAGGGAATGCGGCAAACCTTGGTAGTCAATTCCGTCACCGTTAACGGCGACGCGATACGAGTCGACGCTGATCGCCTTATTTCCATAGATAAAATACGTTCCGCGTTCCCCTTACTTCTTGAAGCCTCCGTCTCTCGAACTTCTCGGACAGAAGACAACCCCTACGGGCTTGTTTTGACCAAAGTCGTCCCTGTCGAAGTGAAGGAGGGAAGTAAATGAGCGTTAAAAAAATGATAGTCGGAGTAGTTATCGGCTCTATCTTACTAACGAGAAATGCCTACGCCCAGGAGGTCAAGACGGTTTATCTCAGCGACACCCAGGTTGCATCGATTCCGGTATTGATTCGTGGCACCGTTTTGAGCCTCCCCACAAAGCCCAGCAAAGTAATTTTGGGCAATACCGGCTCCTTTGGAATTGAGTACGTGGAAAACGATTTGGCGATCTCTCCGCTGAAATCAAATGCGCGCTCCAATCTATTCGTCTACATGCTCGGGCGTCGGTTCACCTTTGACCTAAGAGCCTCAGAAGTTGGTGGCCAGAGCATCGTGGTTGTCCGCGACGCCATAGAAGCACCGCAAGGAGGAAAACCGCGTGGCAAAAAACACTGATGTCCCAAAGCTCCTAAAGGACCGGCTTCGTAGCCGGTCCGAACGTCTTCTGGAGTTGGTGCGAACCAGAAAATTTGGCCTGATTACAGCTGGGGTACTTGGCATGGCCATCGTCGCTATTATTGTTAGTGGTCCTCCCGAGGAGTCTTCCGAGCCCGCACCAGGAATAGCCGCTCCCAGTGATCTCGGCACTTCAAACGAGCACGTCGGATTGAATCTGCCTCTCTATGATGTTCTTGCTGGCGTCCAGGAGGCGGATCGAACCACCGGCTCAGGAACGGGATATCGACGGGTAGCACTGAAGTTAAATGGACCGAAACTGCTTAAGCGGCCACGCGATATCGCGATTACGCCAGGAGCCCTAGCAATGGCCGTTCTGGTGACGGGTGCCTCCAATGGCCCAGTCAAAGCAGCGCTGTCCGATGGACTCACCATCAACGGCGAGGAATTGATTGAGCCGGGGGCCGTCCTTCTCGGTACCGGCCAATCTTCCGAGGAAAGGCTGTTCATTCGATTCGATAAAGTTGTTTTCAAAGACGGCTCCATGCAAGGCATTCAGGCGGATGCTGCCGACAGTAGCGATAAAACTCCGGGTCTCAAGGGATCGAAAGTTGGCCAATATGCATTGAGCCTTGGCGGAAGTGTTGGACTTAATTTCGTCTCAGGATTGGCGGATGGCCTACAAGAGAAAGAAGTTCAGGGTCCGGCAGTTGTGAATAAATCCACCGTCAAGAATGCGATGCTCAATGGAGCGAGTCGTGCGGCCCTGGATCAATCCCGAGAGATGATGACATCTCTCAAAAATAATAAGCCGATCATTGAAGTGACGGAGGGAACTCCGATTTATGTTCTGTTCGGCAAGGACGGTGGCTGATGTCGACTAACTCGAAGCCAGACAGAATCCAGACTACGTTGACCAATCTGCGTCTTCTCTTGCGACCATTTCGCGAACTTTGGTTCGGGATTCGCAGCAATTCCATTCCGTGGGCTGCCTGTGGTTCAGTGGGCCTCTTTGTCGCGCTGCTCATTATGTTTCGTTGGGATGTCTATGTCGCGCGGCGCTTCGGTGTAGCGTTTCTCTATCCGCGACATGCGGCTTTGTTCGCCTTCTATTCTACCAGTTCAGTATTGGTCGGATTCATTCTATGGGCGACGTACCGCGCGGCCCTATTTAACCAATTTGAACGCAAGCTCGATCTTGCGCTTATAACTTCTGGACTGAGAAATCGGCTTGGAAAGACGCCACGGATTGTCCGCGATTTTCCAATTGACGAAAATACGCGAAAACTAAAAATCACCAGCGCCAACTTCCCAAAGAAAGATTTCGAATCCGCAAAACCAGCGCTTGAAACGGGACTTCAAGTTTACATTGACGAAATCAAGGAAGACCGGGGGCGAGGCTGCTTTGATATTATTTACTCCAAGTTTCCCATGCCATCCTCGGTGGATTGGCCTGGAATTGACGGTCTCAGAAGTGCTCAGTTTAGGATCGGAAAAACCAGATCTAAAGAAACCAAAGGGAGCCTCCGCGATACACCACATCTTTTGGTCGCAGGGCAAACCGGCGGCGGGAAATCGACATTCCTCCGGCAGCTGATCACTACCCTTTATCTGAAGAACGAGAAGATGGATTTTATTTTAATCGACTTAAAGGGCGGACTGGAGTTTCAGCTTTTCGAAAACTTGGAGAGGGTCAAAGTAATCCCGAGTGTCGCATCGGCCATCAATGATCTCAAGCGCGTTGAAAAAATGATGAACGAGCGCATGGTTATCCTCAGAGAAAATAAAGTAAAAGACATTGATGCGCTCGCCGCCAAGAAATCAAATGGCAACGACTCAGGCGGACAGGTTCCGAAAACAAGATTCATGAACCGGCTGCTTCTCGTCATAGATGAAGCAACCGAAATGTTTCTTGCGGGTGCCCATGCTTCGGCGACTGAAATTCAAAAAGCCAGACGCATCTTGAGCCAAGTTGCCCGCCAAGGTCGAGCGGTTGGTGTTCACCTCGTTATCGCGACCCAAAGGCCAGATGTCCGAGCACTTGATCCCCAAATCAAAGCAAATCTTACTGGCGTACTGTGTTTTCCCATGTCGAACGATGCCTCAAGTATGACAGTGCTCGGAAACGGTAGAGCCACTGATCTTCCCGTCATTCCCGGTCGGGCGCTCTGGAAATCGGGGCTTGAAATGATCGAAGTCCAAACGCCATTTCTGACCATCGAAACCGCCGAAGCGCTTCTCGCTCCGTTAAGAAAACCGGACGATTCCACTCCAAAAGGTGACATCGATGAAACTACGGAATCAGATGCCACGGCAGACGCACCAGGGGCCGGAAATACCCCCACGCATCCATCTCCCATTGAGATGGTTTGAGGGAAGACAAAATGAATCGAAGGGTCAAAGTTAAACTTTCCAACGAACGAGATATCCCGCTATTGGGATTTCTTTGGCGATGGAAGGTCGTTACCACGCGAGCACTACATGCCAGGTTCTTTTCCAGTTGCTCGCTAATCGGAGCGTACCACCGACTCAATCGGCTTGAACGGGCCGGTATTATTAAAAGCGTATGCGATGAACGAGCGCAGAAGTTTCACTGGACCTTATCGAAGAAAGGCTTTGAGGCAATTCGGTCATTTCTTCCGGCTCTGCGCGAAGAGGGTTTCGCCTCTGAACACGTAAGGCACGACGGGCTTGTTAGCGCTTTCCATATTGGCGAGTGGTTGATTGTGCGTCCGCAAGAGGTGCAGTTATTTTCGGAACAACAATTGCGACGGTACGCTGAGGAATCACTGCCATCATGGATACCGAGCCCGGAGATTCATCGCCCAGATGGTTATTGGGGAATTCCAGCAAAGGGTCAGATCGTTCCCATCGCACTTGAAGTTGAACTCAATCAGAAAAACTCATCGTTTTATCAGGCCGTTGGTGACTACTATAGCGAAGAGCAATCAGTGATTCGGGTCATGTGGCTCGTGGAGCTGGAATCTCAAGCACGTTCCATCCAGAAACAAATTCAAAAATTGGTTTCCCAACGCGGCGACATCCATAGTTTCGCATCGCTCGACCAATTTACAGCACACGGTTGGTCGGCAAAGATTTGCTACGGCCCCGATTCCGGAAAGACAATTCGGGAATCATTGAATTTGCTCCTGCAACAGCAGGGCGGTCAACCGGCCGTCAACAGCTCATCAACGTTGACGACCAAGCATCTTCTCGATGCACGAAAAAGCCACGCGAGAATCGCACTTTAGCGCTCCGTCGCAAACGCCTCGATTTCCTATTGGCTCCCATACGGAGCCTATTCGAACAACGCCCCCGTACTTCATTCCACTACAAGGACTTTCCACATGAAATTACTTCTATCACTTATCATGATCCCGCTTCTGCTAGGAGGATGTGCCACCACAAGAGATAGCATGATTCTTGGTGCCAGCATGGGAGCTGCCGCAGGTGGCGGTGTTGGTAATCTATCCACCGAACATAGTGCCCAGGGCACTGCGATCGGCGCCCTCATTGGTGCCGGTCTCGGTGCGGCGTTTGGTTATCTCGGTCATAAAGATTACGAACAGAAAGAAGGGCTCAAGCAAGCCATGAGCAAAGGATCAGAGAAACCGAAAAATCCAAGGCTCACGGAACCCCGCTACCGTTCCATTTGGGTGCCCGATAAGATCGAAGGAGATCGCTACATCGAAGGGCATCGAACATTTATCATTGAGGAGACGGGAAAATGGATAACGGACTAAACGAAACCGTAAAGTCAAAAAAGACAAACGGTCGACATCCCGATCGCGTCACATTGACTCCCAACCTTCTAACAAAGATGGACGGCTGGATAAAGCAGGTAACCGATTTGCACCGAGGGGTTCGCTTAACCAGAAACAATTTGGTCGATTGGCTTATCGATTCATATCCGGTGGAATTGCCGACCGCTGATGTTAAGGCCATAGCCGAGCGCTATTATGACGAGGAACGTTTCCTGAAAGATGCCATGCGAGAGTTGCGCGCCAGAAAAGCACGCGGCGAAAGCGTCAATTTAGACGAACTTCTGACACAGGTTGGAATCGGCAAAGCGAAGTCAGTCCGTAAGCCACGAAAGCCAAGAGCTGATAAATCAGCAGTGGCTACCAACGCCTCCAACAATATTTCATAACGTCACGCGCCATGCAGGAGCAGCCCCGGTTTTCCGGGGTTGCTCCTGGTTACCTGAGGAGAGGCTATGCCACGCTGGGAGCCATCAAGCGTTCGCTCGTCCTTCGAGCCAATCGAATCACGCGAATTGGACCATCAACTTGCAGACATAGCGCGAATCTTGTATGGTTCTCTTCGCCAGACAGATTCCGCCAAAGAAAATACATCCTATTCTCCCCGACCGGGACTCCAACAGACATAAAAGGAGTTCCCGAGATGAAATCGTTATTAAAAACTAAACCCATTCAAAGCGTTCAACCGCTTCACAAAATTGGCCTCTATGTTCGCGTCTCGACGGAAGAGCAGGCGAGCAATCCAGAGGGATCAATAAAGAGCCAAGAGCAACGCCTGCGTGCCCATGTCGATTTGAAAAACTTCGAGAAGCCATTCGGTGAAGTCGCGAAGGTTTTCATCGATCGAGCCAAATCCGGTAAAGACACAAATCGACCTGAGTTGCAGCGCTTGCTCAAATCTCTTGTGAGCCGCGAAATCACCATGGTCATGGTTACGGAGCTTTCGCGCCTATCGCGATCGATCAAAGATTTCTCCGATATGTGGGAATTGATGCGCGCCCATCGTTGCGAATTCCTGAGCCTGCGCGAGCAGTTCGACACAACCTCGGCCGCCGGGGAAATGGTGATGTACACCATCGCCAATATTGCACAGTTTGAACGTCGCCAAACATCAGAGCGTATTTCCGCCAACTTCCACGCCAGGGCGCAACGTGGGCTCTTCAACGGTGGTTCGGTGCCACTGGGTTACAAAATGAACCCCGAACGGAAGGGGTATTTGCTCGTAGTTGAAGAGGAAGCCGCGATCGTTCGCGACCTCTTCAAAACATTTCTCGAAGAAGGAGTTGTTTCGCTGGCGGGCAAAAAACTAAATGCGAAGCGATACTCCATTCCGAAAAAACGAGCGGCAGGAGGCGCCTGCCCGCGTCTCGGGTATTTTACCGTCGGGAACATGTACCGGATCTTAACCAATAGCTCATTCATTGGCGTCAGAACATTTCTAGTCAATGGCGTTGAGCAAACTTCCAAAGCGTGTTGGGACCCAATTATTGACGAGGAAACCTTTAACAAAGCGCAGGCGCTCCTAAAAAAGAATCATCGGCGAAATAAGACCACTATGAACTCTCGGTTTCCTTTCTTGCTTTCGGGATTAGTATCCTGTGCCACCTGCGGCGATCGAATGCCTGGAAAATCAGCCCATGGAAAGAAGCTAAAAATTCCCTATTATGCACACGGTTGGACCACGACCCGCGCATCCGTTAACGGTGATGCTAAGCATCAGTGCACAGGCCCCATTCGAATTCTTGCGAATATTATCGAACCGTTTGTCTGGGATAAAGTCGTTCATCTTTTGGGCGATCCGTTTCGCGCCAAGAGGATCGTTGACGAAGCGAAACGTCTGCATGGCCATAATGGCCGCGCAGAGGATTTCGAACGACTTAAGGCAAAAATTGTAAATATAGATAGCCAAACCGAGGCGCTTGCCGAGCATTTGTCGCAGATCCCTAAAGGGGTGTCGCCAACGCCGATCTTCAATCAAATGAGAAAGCTTGAAGAAACAAAGGAGACGTTGCGCGGTGAGCTGGGTGAAATCGAGCGCGCCCTTGAGGAAAGCGCCATGCCGGTCGATTTGGCGAGCTATGAAGAGTTCCTGGCGGCCTTAAAGCGGGGATTAAATACGATTGGGGAAGGGGCGAAAGCCGAAATCATCCAAAAGCTCGTATCCAAGGTCGAGATCCACCCCGACTCCGCTACCGTGTTTTATAGGGTCAGTAAGGGCGAAACCCGCCCACCTGAGGTAGCTCCCCTGGGGGAGCCCAAAGCCACGTCTCCTAGCCCCGAAGGCGGGGAAGGCCAAAAAGTAGAAACCCCAACTTTTTTTAAAAATTGGGGTTCGACTACTTGCTTTTTTGGTGGAGGTGGGGGGACTGTAACCCTCGTCTGTAAGTGTAAGAAAAAAGAACGAAAAACAACGATAACAATTACCTGCTAAGTCGCGACTTCCACCCAGATCCTCAGGTTTCCATCGATGTACTGCCTCACTGCTTACAACTGCTGACACCGAGTGGAGTTACACACAATCGAACCTCCGTCCTAAATTGGAATATAGCTAATACGACTACGGAACTGCAGGGACGCTTTTGGTTTTCTGGACGGGGGGACGTTAATTGACATTAGGATAGAATCGCGCACATCCTTGAATACGTAGTAATCACAGCGTACAAGGCTGTGACGCGATTTCTGCCCGCAACAGGCTCAGCGTTGAGCGATGCGGCAGCGGCTGCGTTGAAATAGGGGAAATTAAGGACTACTCTAGGAGAGTCGAGTTGCCCTTGATAAGGGTGCTTGCGCTATTGGGGAGTGGGAAGCGTAACATGAATCCGCTCACTACAAAATTCGAGGGCGAAGCGCGATTGCTGGCTCAGGCGCTTGTCGCGACCGTGCGTCAGCCCCTGCTGATCCTCGATTCGAGCTTCCGGGTACTTACAGCGAACAAAGGTTTCTATGACATGTTTCGCATTTCTAACTCGGAAACCGAAGGCTGCGTTCTATTCGATTTAGGAAACGGCCAATGGAATATTCCGTTGCTCAGGAAGTTACTTGAACACATTCTGCCTGACCAAAGTGAAGTAAACGGCTTCGAAGTAAATCACTCGTTCCCCATTATTGGCGAGCGCGTGATGATCCTTAATGCTCGTACTCTGGTTCAACGACCAAATGAGCCCCCACTTATTTTTCTGGCAATTGAGGATGCTACAAAGCGGATCGCCAAGACTCACGAGTTAGAACTGAGCCGAGACTTTGCCGAAGGTGTTATAGAAACCCTTCGCGATCCTTTGCTCATATTGGACGTCGAACTTAATGTCCTTTCCGCGAATGCGGCCTTCTATAAATCTTTTCCTTACGCGGCCGAGGAGACTGAGGGTCGTAAACTCTATGATTTGAACAATCGGGACTGGAATATTCCCGCGCTCTCCACCTTGCTGGAGAACACAGTCCTCAAGAATTCGTCCTTTCGCGACTTTGAGCTAGATCATGTTTTCCCTGGCCTCGGACATAGAATCCTGCTGCTAAACGGCCGTCGTGTTTACGAGAAGGGCGAGCGAACCGATAAGATTCTTCTGGTAATGGAAGATATTACCGAGCGCAGGCGGCAGGAGAGTTCCATACGGTTTCAGGCGGATGCTTTGAACCGAGTGAATGATGCGGTGATTGCGATCGATAAGGCTGGGGGACTTACTTACTGGAACTCGCGAGCCGAGCGATTACTCAGTATCCCATCTAAGTCCAGCGAAGGCATTCAGCTAGCGAACATTTGCACCCATCTGGAAGGAGAATCTCCTGGGGCTTTATTCGAAATATCGTCGGAAGAGCAACCGTGGCGTGAGTACCGAGTGCGGCTCAAAGACTCAGACGACGAGTATTATTTGGAGTCGTCTGCCACGACTAATTTCGAAAAGAATGGAAAGCCGGCGGGAAGTCTCGTTGTATTGCGGGACGTAACCGTAAAAAAGAAGGCCGAGATTCGTCTCAAGCGTATGAATGAGGAGCTTGATCTCTTTACTTCCATCGCTTCTCACGATCTACAAGAACCCCTAAGAATGGTTTCAATGTACATGGGATTGATGGCCAAGGCATACCAAGGGAAACTCGGGCCGGACGCGGACACTTATATCGGCTTCGCGGTGGACGGCACGAAACGAATGAAGGCTTTAATCGATGATCTTTTGAAGTACGCCCGTTTCGAAGCCGGCGGAGAAAAACTCCGACGGGTTGCGCTTAATCGTATCGTCAAGGAGGTACTGCATGATCTGCAGGTCTCCATCAAGGAAATGCACGCTACGGTCCAGGTCCCTGATCTTCCAGAGGTCATCTCCGACGAAGCTCAGATGCGGCAGGTGTTTCAAAATTTGATAGGTAACGCAATCAAGTACAGGAGCCAAGAAAGAGCGCCTATCGTAACGGTTGCGACTGAGAAAACCCCCACCGAGTGGGTGATATCGGTTCGGGACAACGGCACCGGCTTTGATATGGCTTTCGCGGATCGAATCTTTAAGATGTTCCAGAGGCTAGAGACCAAAACTTCCGTTTCATGAACCGTTTTAGGGCTGGGCATCACTAAAAAGATCGTTGAGGCTCACGGTGGTCGCATTTGGGTGGAATCAACTCCCGGAGTCGGTTCAGTTTTCTTCTTCACGATCCCGCGATAAATATAGATATCTACTCCCTGCTTGTGGAAGGGGGTACAAAGTAACCACCTTCGGCGACCGAG
>JBBQIT010000107.1:0-9893 GCA_038325205.1 Bdellovibrionota bacterium | reverse complement strand
CACTAGCGAAGAAAGCACGACTCCCTCAACCAAGGCAGCTACCGATATTCAATAGGCCAGGGTCATGAAGCTAAAACTAGTTTGGTTGGCGGTTCTGCTCGCCGGATACCTTGCAGGAAACTTACTACCTTTATCGCGACTCGTGGCTAATCCAGCCCAGCGGGCCCGCTTTTCGAAGGACTATGTGATCAAAGCGGGAACGAGCGCGAAAGTGGGCGGCGGATTCTCAGATAGTGTCACCTACCCGGTTGAACTAACTTTTGATCATCGAGATTCTGTCCGACCTATCCTCATTCCCATTCCTTGATTCGCAATCGTTGTGGCATTGATTTCATTGATCCGCCGCCAATAAAATCTTTTGATCTAGTCCTCTCCACAAATACCAACACGCGACCGAGCTTCTCCCTTTCCAAAGCGGCACCAAGCCTGGCATCTCTTTGGGATGAGGAAGTTCAGGCAACTCGTGAAGTAGTTGCAACCCTTTGCGGATGCCGAAATCTAAAGTCGGTAGGACGTCCGTTCTTCCCAGAGAAAACATGAGGAACATGTGAGCGGTCCAAACGCCAATGCCTTTGACCTCGGTCAGCCTTTGCACCAATAGCTCGTCAGAGAGTTTATCCCACCCTCTTCTCCATTTCTTATCTTCCCAAGCAGCACTCAGCGCTTTGAGATAGCTCGCCTTGGCGCCTGAGATCCCCACTTTGCGAAGCTTCGTGTCTCTCCATTTGATGATCGAACTGGGCTTGGGAAAGGGAGGTTCCAGCCGCTTAAATCGTCCGATGATGCTTTGCGCGGCGGCCGTCGCCAATTGCTGGGAAAGAATAGCTTTGGCTAACGATCGAAATCGGTCGGACTCGAACGTCACAGTGGGAGGCCCCACTTGTTTGATGAGCGGACGTAGTTTCGTGTCTATTTCCGCCAATTCCTGGGAGAGCCTAACCCACTCCTGAATCAAATCTTTCTTTGCCATTCTTCCCTTCTACCGGATACTTAAGAGCGTGAAAACACCTACGGGAAATACCGAAACGCTCTCCATCGGCCCTCTTGCCGCTTGGCTTCACGAGCCAACAAAAAAAGCGCACTGCCGCCTCTTACTCATACACGGCTTGGGGGAGCATAGCGCCCGGCATCTCAATACGGTGAACTTCCTCAACTCCCTAGGGGTAGAAGTCATTCGCTTTGATCTTAGAGGAGCGGGAAAGAGTGGCGGCGAAAGGCAGTGGATCGATAAGTTTGATGACTACGTGGAAGACGCCGGCAAAGTTTTCAATTGGATCTGCACACATCGAGATCCTTTGCCCCTCTACGTACTGGGTCACAGTCTAGGGGGTGCTATCGCCATCTACTTTGGGGCGAGATACGCGAGCCAATTGAAAGGGCTTATCCTAAGCGCTCCCGCCTACATTGCAGGTGATGCTATCTCTCCTTTGAAAATTGCCGTCGGGAAAGTGATTCAGAGGTTTGCTCCCCACCTTAGGTTGCCGGGCTCTTTAGATCTTTCCAATTTGTCGCGCGATCCTCAAGTGATCACCGACTACGCTAACGATCCTTTAGCCTGTCACTTCAACACGCTTCGCCAGGGAAATGAGATCTTAAGAGCAATGGAAGAAGTCCCCGTTCAGCTACCGGCGCTTAAGCTTCCGGTCGCAATCTTTCATGGAACGATGGATAGGGTGATCCGTCCCGAAGGCAGTTTTCAGATTTTGGAGAAACTTCCCGGCCCGGATCGGGTATTGAACCTCGTACCGGGTGGATATCACGAACTGCACAACGACATCGATAAAGAGGCCTATTTCACGATGCTTTCCCAATGGCTTAGCCGACAGCAGGAATCCCCCTCAAGGCAAGCGCGTAAGGCTCAATAGCTAGTGAGCGGCAATAGCCAACGCTTCGTCACACGTGAAATGAAAAGCTCCGTCCCTAAAATCGATATTTACTACCCCGCCCGATTTGAAGTCGCCCCTCAAAATCTTATCCGCAAGAGGATCTCCGATTTGCGTATCGAAAGCCTTGCCTACCCCACGACCACTTCCGCCGGACTCGGTACTGGTAGCTCCCACCTGCTTTTTGGCTGCATCAGTCGCTCTAACTTCTAGGCCGTGAGACTTTTCAAGTCTTTCAGCGAGAGACTTAAAGCGCTGTTCTCCAATTTTCGTCAGGTCCTCAGTGGAGTGAGATTTAAAGGCGACCGTTTCATCGATCCGATCGATAAACTCAGGAGAAAGAAATTTGAGCATTCGAGCGTGGATTTTTGCGGCTACTTCGTGAGCGAGTCCCCCAGCTTCAATAGCCTCAGCGCCTATATTGCTATTCATTATAATGACAGTGTTTCTAAAATCGACAACGCGTCCGTGGGAGTCGGTAAGCTGTCCAGACTCCATGAGACTTAGCAGTGTCTTTAAGACGTCGGGATGAGCCTTTTCAATTTCATCGAGTAACAAAACCGCATAAGGCCGTCTTCTCACCGCTTCCGTGAGTTGCCCTGCCTCTTCGTACCCTATGTAGCCAGGCGGAGCTCCTATAAAACGAGCAGCAGTATGCTTTTCCTGAAACTCACTCATATTGAAATAGATAAGCGCTTTTTCAGAGCCAAACTCCTGGATAGCAAGAGCCTTCGGCAAAGTATTTTTGCCTGTTCCTTTAGGACCTGTGAAATGAAAGACACCAATGGGCTTATCGGGCTCGGCAACTCCCGACTTCCAACGACGCATGGCCCTTCCCAGTGCAGATTTTGCCACATCCTGCGCCACTACGTGCTCACCTAAACGCTTTTCAATTTCCAGAGCACGGGCATCCGCGTCCCCCGTAAGAACGCCAATAGGAATTCCTGTTTGCCGTGCCACAATTAATCCGATCTGTTCTGGTCCAACTTCAGCAGGCAAAATTCCGTACTTCATACGAATGGACTCTAAAATCCCGCGATTATTTTCGGCGTCGGGCCCCTTCGGATCACTAGCAAGGGATGCAATGAGCGTCTGGCCAAGTCTCCAATTGAACATAAGTTCCTTAAGATCCTTCTGTGACTTTTCTATTCTCAGACTGAGCTTTTCTTGCGAACTTTGAGCCGCCTTGTCGTCTTGCATATTAAGAAGTTGGTGCTGCAATCTTTGTATTTCATATTTTAGCTCTTTAACCGCGTTCGGCTCTCCGGTCATCTCAAGCTTCGTAAACACCGCCGCGGAATCAATAAGATCAATAGCTTTGTCGGGAAGGTTCCGTTCGGGAATGAAACGATCTGAAAGTCGAGCGGCCTTAATGAGAGCGGTATTTGAAATCTTCACTTTGTGGGCGTCTTCGTATCTTTGCTTAAGCCCGCGCAGGATAGTAATCGTCCCGTCCACGTCAGGCGGTTCCACTTTCTCCGGTTGCCATCTTCGCTCAGCCGCTGGGTCTTTTTCGATGGTCTTTTTGTACTCGTCAGTAGTCGTAGCCCCGATGACAGGGAAATCTTCGCGGGACATAATTGGCTTAAGAATATCTGCCAACGATTGCCCCCCGCCTTCGGCTGCATTCCCACCGGCTCCCATAATCGTATGCACTTCATCAATAAATAGAATGACGTTGCGATCAGCCAAAAGCTCCTTGAGCAATTCACGAACTTTCTGTTCGAATTCTCCTCTATACTTTGTGTTACCCACGAGCGCCGACAAGTCCAAAGATACGATTCGCTTCCCTAGTAACTCATCGGGCACATCCCCTGATTGAATTCTCAGCTGTAGACCTTCCACAATCGCCGTTTTACCCACTCCGGCTTCCCCTCTAAGTAGGGCGGCATTCTTTCGTCGCCGCATCAGAGTCTGAATGACGTGGTCGATTTGAGCGTCGCGGCCAATGACAGGATCAAGTTTGCCTTGCTTGGCCTTCTCGGCGAGATCGGTAGTAAGCGTCTGGAGAATCTCACTCCTTGTGACCTGAGCCGCTGACTTTTCTTGCACAGCTATTCGCTGAGAGGCCTGTATCGCTCTTTGCGCAACTAATCCCCCAGAACGAAGCACCGAACCAAGCGGATCGCCTTCGGCCATGAGAGGTGAAATAAGAAGGTCATGCGGAGATAGTTTATTACTTTGCAAAAGCGTCGAAGTCTTGGAGGCTTCGGCCATATAGTTGGTAAAGATAGGGCCCACTACCGGCTCGGGGTATGAAGAGGAGCCTGGGCCGGATATCGCTCCTACCGCCCTAACGTTCAAGGAAACTTCGATGGTCCTCACGAAGGCTTCGGGGGTCATCCCCCCAGATTGAAGGACGTTTAAAAAGTCACTATCGCCAGAACGGGCCAGGGCTAATAGAAGATGCTCTGGCAATAAATCTCGGTGGTGCCGATCGGAGGCGATTTGCTTCGCCCTAGCTACTAGGTCTTTGATCTGAGGTGGATACACAGGGTCTACAGCCAAAGCGGTGGTAGCCGTAACAAGTACGACGAACGTAAAAAATAATGACAAAAATCTATCCATTTTTCGTAGAACTAGGCCCAAACGCCGGGTTACTCACCTTCCCTGAGCCAGAGAGAGCAAGGAGGATGCCAGCAATTGACAAAATAGGGGTAAAACTGGTTCTAATAGGCGATGTCGCCTCAAAATATCGACCTAAATTACGTTCAATCCCTCTACAAGAAATACGGAGCCCAACTTCGTAACGTGAAAGATGCTCAGAAGGACTTTCATGTGAGTTCGGGTTATTGGACGAATAAGAATCCAACGGCTCTGCAAAAGATTTCTGTCTCCTTAAATCGCGCGGGAAGCTACCTCAAACGAGGCGCTTTACTGAAACCTCAGCTGGATGACATTGAAGCTGAGATTACCTATCTGCGGTTGCGCGAAGCGAAACCTGAAACCGTAGTTGAGATCTCCCCTTGCGGGGGATGGTCGACCACTTGGATTTTGCGAGCTTTGAAAGACAACGGCAAAGGCCAGTTACACTCCTTTGATTTAATCGACCTCTCGACAAAAAATGTCCCTAAGGAACTTTCCGAAGGCCGTTGGTCTTTTCACATGGGGGATGTCACAAAGAACACGAATTCGCTTCCTCCCACTATCGATTATCTTTTCTTAGACAGCGATCATTCGGAATCTTTTGCAAAATGGTATGTCGATAATCTGTTGCCTCGCTTAAAGCCTGCCACTCCCGTTAGTGTGCACGATATTTTTCACAACGCCGAGGAAGACGGATTTAGTGCCGAAGGTACGGTTATTATCGAATGGCTTAAAAAAACAGGGAAAGGCTTTTTCACGGCTTCTCCTGCGAAAGAACCCAACCACTATCAGTCTCTAGTGAAGCTCAGAAACGAGCAAGGATTAGGCGATGCCATCCACGCCGATATCTATAACTCGATGATCTTTTTCGACGCTTAAGCGATTCGCTTTACCCCATCGCTTCAACATGCGGCTTTCTTCCGGATAACCAGAACGAAAAGCTTACAATCAAGATGATGAATTGCGGAATTAGCGACTCATACGTCGGGTACAATCCCATCAAATCAATTCGCATCGAAATCGGGAATTCCGTAACAGAAAGTAACCCAGCTTCTTGGAAGGAGTGGATCGCTTTTCCCATCAAGATGAACGACAAGATCACCATGATGAAAGAAGAGATATCAAACAGCTGGCGAATCGGAACGCGAGCACTGAATCGCACTAAAGCCGTCGCTAGAATAATTACCACGACCAAAGAGCTAAGCACCCCTGCCGTCATCGCGGCATGATGGCCTCCGCCGGATTCTAAGAGTACGGCGCGAAGGAACAACACCGTTTCAAAAGCTTCTCGAAAGACCGCCATGAATGAGATACCAGCAAGCAACAACAGACTTTTGCCGCTCATCGCCGTTTTCATCATGTCGTTGAGGAAAGCGCGCCAGCGTCCAATTTCCGTTTTTCGATGTAGCCAAAAGCCCATATACAAAACGACGACCACCGCAAAGAGTGAAATCACTCCTTCTAAGGTTTCACGACTAGCACCGCTAATCTGAAGGATCCATCCAGAAACTCCCCAAGCAGCAAAACCCATGGCGACAGCGGCAATCCAACCGGCATGAACAAAGATAGCGGCTCGTTTGGAGCCGACCGATCGGATAACGCCCAACAAAGTGATGAGCAGCAAAATAGCTTCAAAAGCTTCGCGTAATACGATTCCTGCGGAAACGACAAACGTCATCGCTGGCGAAGATTCGCTTTTCAGCGCGGTTTCGACTCGAGCGATCGTCTTCAAAGCGGCTTCCACCCGGGTTTCTACTTCAGAAAGTTCTTTGCGACCGTCGATTCCCGAACGGACGGAAGTCATTCGCTCTTCCACTTCAACAAAAAGTCCTGGGTCGCTAGCGCGTAATCGAGGTTCGATTGGCTCGATTCCATTCAGATAAGCCGAGAGCGCTTTTTTCTTAGCCGAGTCGGTTCGTCCTGCTCGATATTCCGTCAAAGCATCGGTTAGGTCGGATTGGGCAAGCGAAAGGAAATTCTTGGTCTCATCACCGCCACCGCTTTTGGTACGCAAGGCATCTAAGGCCGAGGTACGCGTGACTTCGTCTCCGCTAAGAGAGTTTCTCAGTTCGATGTCAGACTGGGTCGCTACTTGCTGCAATCCAATGGTTGGTCCCGCTCCCCCACCCGCTACAGCGAGTGCCGGAGTTTTGTCAGGAGACTTTTGATGCTGGAAAGAAACCACGTAAAAGGCCAATTCCCAAACTTCTTTGTCCGAGAACTGAGTAAACGAGGCCATGGCAGTTCCTGGCACTCCCAAGCGAATAGCGTTGTAAGCTTGAAAGGGCGAGATATGCGCCATTTTTTCTTCGTGAAAGTTAGCTGGTTTGGGGTCCAAAGGTTTTCCTGCGGGTCCGTCGCCCCGGCCCTCAGCCCCATGGCAAGCGAGACAATTTTGTTGGTACAAGACTTGACCGTTTTTCAGATCGGGCCACGTCGTGGGAGCGAGTTGAATTCCAGAGACTCCAATCACTTTCCATTTCACATCGCGGGCGCGTCTTTCGATCTCGGCTTCAGGAGCCTTAGCTTCGATAGCTTTTTGAAGCCCAAGAAGATCTCCTCGAATTCCCGCGGCGTTCTTTAACTCCGGGATCGCTTCGTTCAATTCAACCAGAGTCTTTCCAAATTCTTTTTGTTCTTTGAATTCGGCTTCCGAGAGCACTTTGCCGTCTTTCACGGCTCCGGGATAGTCGAGGGCTACGTAATCCAATAAATGAATGATCAGGCGAGGTGACTGCTCGGGCGCGTCTACCGCTAGGGAGACGGACAGAAAGCCAGTGAGCCCCAAAAAAGTGAAGCAGGGGAGGGAGAAGAGAATTAGAAATAACTTCATTTAAGCAGGTCCTCCACATGCTCGATACCTTCATCGAGCAGATGTTCAATGTGGCTATCGTCCAGAGAATAGAAAACGGTTCTGTGTTCTCTGCGCACGTTTACCAATTTCAAATTTCGAAGCGTTCTTAGATGGTGGCTGACAGCAGAAGGGCTCATGGAAACTAGTTCCGCGATATCACCGACACAGAGCTCACCGTGAGAAAGTACCCAAACAATCTGAACTCGAGAGTAATCCCCCAGAGTTTTGAAGGTCTCGGCCAAAAGCTCGAAAAGTCGGCGGGCGTCTTTGTTCGCCGACAATCGAATGGCTACCTTTTCAAACGTTAGTGACTTACCCATATCTGAGCATATGCTTAAATGAGAATATAAGGATCCGTCAACGGCGAAGCGTCAAGATTTGCAAAATTTGGGGCTTACGGGCGGGACTTATCAACAATCCAAGGTACGTCTTCGATGCCTTCGAGCTGATTCGCCAGGCGCGCCAGAATAAAGAGAAAGTCGGATAGCCGATTTAGATAAACCAGCACCCAGTGGTCCACCGCTTCCCCCGGAAGAGAGTTTAGGTGAACCGTGCTTCGTTCAGCGCGACGACATACCGTGCGGGCCAGATGAAGGATAGCAGAGACTTTACTTCCGCCAGGTAAAATGAAGTTTCTCATCGGAGACAAAGTCTCGGTAATTACATCGATTTGGCGCTCTAAAGCATCGATGTGAGCGGAAGTGATGACAGGAATCTTGGGATCGGGATTCGGAGAAGCGAGTTCCGCCCCTAAGATAAAAAGGGCGGCTTGCACATCCGCCAACGTCTTTTTTAAAGGTTCGTGACGCGTCTCAGCGCACGCCAAACCTACGATGGCGTTTACTTCGTCGATATCGCCGTATGCTGCAATGCGAGGAGAATCTTTCGAGACTCTACCCCCGCCGTACAACCCCGTAGTCCCTTTGTCCCCAGTTTTCGTATAGATCTTCATTAGATAAGTTTTAGCCTATTTTTCAGCTCCCGCCAAAAGTTACCGATAAGCATTGCATCACACCTCCTCCCCCGAGCTTGCCTCGGCGAAGCTGAAAGCGAAGCCGGGGGCTTAAGAAAAACCAAAGATTATCCGATACCTAATACGTTGATCCTTGAATTGTGGGCCTTAAATTAGAGCATCGGAGTTTCACAATGATTCGGCTGAGTCGGATGGATGGGAAGCCCATCGTTTTGAATGCGGAGTTGATCCAAAGTGTCGAACCGACACCCGACACTATTATTACAATGATGTCCGGTGAAAAATTGATGGTGAGAGAAACGGTAGAAGTTGTCGTGGCTGCTTTCAAAAAATATAAGCGCGAAATTTCGGATCGCTCGATCACGGGAGACAGGTCATGATCCTAAGTTGGATTGGAATTATTCTGGGTGTGGCGGGTATCATCGTAGGCCAAGTGATGGAGGGAGGGAAATTACAATCTCTCATCCAGCCCACGGCGGCCCTCATCGTATTCGGCGGAACACTGGGAGCGACACTGCTGGGATCGACGCTTTCAGAGTTCAGCGGCGCCCTTCGCGCCCTTCCTAAAATTTTCTTCAGCAAAGGGCACGACTACTCGGCTCTAGTAAAAGAGATTGTTACCCTCGCTTCGGGAGCCCGACGCGAAGGAATTCTTTCTTTGGAGCGTCAAGTGAAGTTGATTAAGAACCCTTTCTTCTCGAATAACTTACGTCACATCATCGACGGTTATGATCCGGCGGTGCTCAAAGACATGATGGAAGATCGTATCTCCAAAGAAGAAGAAGAGAAAAGCGCGATTGCAAAAGTCTGGGAGTCCGCGGGTGGGTTTAGTCCCACTATCGGAATTTTGGGCGCGGTGCTTGGTTTGATTCACGTGATGGAAAACTTATCAGACTCGAGCAAATTAGGATCAGGCATTGCGGTTGCTTTCGTAGCGACGGTTTACGGCGTGGGCGCTGCCAACTTGGTCTTGCTCCCAATCGCCAATAAATTAAAAAAACTGGGCAAAGAAGAGGTCATTGAGCTTGAACTCATCACTTCTGGATTGCTCGGCATCCAAAACGGTCTCAATCCTCGAGTGATCGAAGACCGATTGAACAACATTTTAGGTGAGTACACTTCTGGAGACGAGCGAGGACAAGCCCAAGCCGCTCCAGCAGAGAAAAAAGCGGCATAATCCATGGCCAGAAAGAAATTTCACGAAGAAGAAGAGAAGCTAGAGCGGTGGTTAGTTTCGTACGCCGACTTTATTACGCTTCTCTTTGCCTTCTTCACCGTTATGTACGCGCTCTCTCAAGCAGATAAGAGCAAGTACAAGCAAGCCGCAGAAGCGATTCAACGCGCTTTTCTTTCTTCAGGCGGAATCTTTCCGTTAAAGGGAAGTCCTTTCACTCCTTTTGAGAAGCCACCCGATCAAGGGTCTCCGACGCCTCCGTCTCCCGCCGACGTGGGGAAATTTGCGAAAGCAGATGACCAGGCCATTTCGAAACTCAGAGAAGATATTCAGGGGCTTTTTGAAAAAACGACAGGACTTAGTCTCCGAAAAGGAGACATCGATGTCTATAAAACGGAGACCGGGTTTAAAATTCGGCTTCAA
>JBBQIT010000106.1:0-10041 GCA_038325205.1 Bdellovibrionota bacterium | reverse complement strand
ATCGCCCAATCGCTTGAACATCCCGATTATCATTATTTGCATGCTGTGCTTCATCGGCGAGAAGGGGACTTTAGTAATTCAAAGTATTGGTACCGCCAGGTGGGAGAGAATCATCCTGTGATTAAGCAGATGAAAGCGATTCACCAAGTGTGGGATCCTTTTTCGTTCGTAGAGGCTTGCCAAGAAATGAAACATCCTGCTCCCCTCCTTCAACTTCAGGCTGACGAGATGGCACTTCTTCTAAAACACTGCGCTCTCGGATGACAGCCGGCAAAAACTACTTAGATTCTGTCGCGTTTCACGCCCAGAATCTATGCCTTCACCGTTTTCGGCGAAGGATCTTAGCCAAGTTTAGCTACCGCTTCTGCGCGGAGATCCTTCGGCTGAGGCCTCAGGATAGTTTTTGCGCGTGAAACGCGACAAAAACTACTTTACAGCCGCTTTCGTATGAGAAACTTTCCAACTCCCCCGCGCCTCTCCCAAAGCTCGAGTCAAACAAGCGCCAAAAAAGAGAATCATCGAGGAATAATACGTCCAGATCATCACGATAAGGGCCGAAGCAGAAGCGGCGTACATTGATGCCGTCGCACTTCTTCCCAAATACAATCCGATGCCACTCTTTCCAATGGTAAATAGAACCGCCGTTGTCGCCGATCCCACCGCAAGTTCTCTCCAACGAAGGCGGACATTGGGAAGCACTCTGAAGATGAGGGCGAATAAGATCGTAATTAAAAGAAATGACACCGCGCCCGAGATCACACGAAGTAACACACTAGAGGCCGGCAAGTAGGAGGAATAGTATTTATCAAAAAGAGAAAGGAGCGTGCTAATCACCAAAGAAACTAGCAACAAAAAGCCCATCGAAAGGACCAGAGCAAACGCCAGAAGCTGACTTCTTCCCCAAATGCCCAAACCCGAAGCGTCCTTTTGCGGAGGAACATCCCAAATGTGATTCAGAGCACTTCTCAACTCCACAAACACTCCCGTGGCGCCAATAAGGATGGTAACGAGCCCAACTACCGAAGCGATAATGCTCGATTGAGCAAAGCGGGTCGAAGCCACCAGTGTCTCAACGGTCTTTGCGCCTTCGGG
This sequence comes from Bdellovibrionota bacterium, assembly GCA_038325205.1. Lineage (GTDB taxonomy): Bacteria > Bdellovibrionota > FAC87 > UBA2466 > UBA2466 > JBBQIT01. The sequence continues at coordinate 8,949 of JBBQIT010000106.1, read as the reverse complement.
GCCCAAAAGTCCCGAAAGCTGAGTCATTAATTCCCCGTTTGCGGCCTCTTTTCCAAAAATGATTCCTGCTATGGCGAGTGCGACCATCAAAATGGGACCTAGCGAAAAGATGGCGTAAAAAGAAAGAGCGGCGGATAACCTGAATGCATTATGGTTCCACCAATAGCCTGCCGATCGCTTCAACACCTTACCTATGAATTTCATAGCAGAGGTCTACTGCAACTTGAATGCCACCAAATAGCGCTTGAATTCTCTCGTGGTGTGGCAAAGCTCAACGGATCACGGAGCACTTAGGCTTCGTGAACGTGGCATATGGCTTGCAATTTTGTTTTTGCGTTTCCCATTTCTCGGCACAGAAAGGAGCCCTCATGTTTTGGAACAGTACTAAAACGAAACACAAAACGACTTCGGCTAAGAAGAAAGCCAATAGAGACCGTCTCCTATTCGATTTCGATGGAAATGAATTTGGTCAATTTGCAGAAATGCTGGTTTGGCTTGGGCGAGGCATCTCGACAGAGATTCGAGGGTGTGAGCGCGTTCCCGTCCCCGTTCGTGCTTCCTTTCAAAAATGAGGTGACCCATGTTTCATTTACCCCCTTTACCTTACGACTATAACGATTTGGAGCCTTATATCGACGAAATGACGATGCACTGCCATCACGACAAACATCACCGAACCTATGTAGACCATCTTAATGAATCGCTAAAAGAATTCCCGAAATATGAAAATCACACGCTAACGGAATTGATTCGGGAACAAGACCACTTACCTTCAAAACTTCGACTTTCTGTGGTTCGAAACGGGGGAGGACATTACAACCATAGTCTCTTTTGGAAAGTGTTACGGCCTGTCGCCACGAATGCTAACCCCGACCCCAATCCGAAAGGGGCACTAGGTCACGCTCTAGAAAGAGATTTCGGTTCCTACGAAAACTTTCAGCTGCAATTCGTCGAAAAGGCGAAAGCCCATTTCGGCAGCGGTTGGGCTTGGCTATCCGCGGACGACCGGTTCGATGAAAAGGGGTCTCGCCAGCGAAAGCTTTTGATCCACACTACCCTGGAGCATGAAACGCCGCTTAATCGCGGCCTGTTTCCCCTTTTTGTCGTTGATCTGTGGGAGCACGCCTACTATTTGCATTACCAAAATCGAAGAGAAGAGTTTTTAGGAGCCCTGTGGAACATCGTGAACTGGGAAGAAGTGGCCTACCGGTTTACGAACGGCGAAAAGAGCCTTAGAAACGCTGCCTAGTTTTCCCTTTACTTCCCTCGGTGGCTTTCAGAAGGTCTATCTATGAAAGCCATCGTCTATAATGGGTTCGGAGATGTTTCCGTCGTGGCGGTCTCAGAAGTGCCCCCACCCAAATTGCGTCCTGGGGAAGTTCGAATCGCTGTCGAAGCCAGTGGGCTAAACCGGGCGGACTTGTCTCAACGCCGTGGCAATTATCCGCCGCCTCCCGGGGAGAGCGAAATCCCGGGTCTTGAGGTTTCCGGTACTATCTTAGAATGTTCTCCTGCCTCCATGCGTTTCAAAATTGGAACCAAAGTGATGGCGCTACTCGCCGGCGGCGGTTATGCCGACGAGGTCTGCGTTGACGATGGGTTGGTGATGCCATTGCCCCAGTCTCTGTGTTTTGAAGAGGGGGCCGCTATTCCCGAAGCTTTCCTCACCGCCTACCGAAATATTTTTGAGCTGGGGGATCTGAAACGCGGGCAGACGGTTCTCATCCACGCAGGGGCGAGTGGTGTCGGAACGGCCGCTTTGCAAATCGTGAAAAATGTCGCTTCCCAGAGTTTTGTAACCGTCGGCACTGAGGCGAAAGCGGCGACCTGTCGTCAACTGGGTGCTGCTTCCATTTTGTACAAACAGGAAGATTTTGCCACCCGCATTTTAGAGCTGACCGAGGGTAAAGGAGTCGATCTCATTTTGGATCCGGTGGGAGCTAGTTACTTCGAGAACAATTTGAAGTGCCTTAAAACCGGAGGAACGATAGTTCATATAGGGCTAATGGGCGGCTCCAAAGTAAACTTAGACTTGGGAAGTCTCATGCAACGAAGAGCCACCTTGGTGGGAAGCACGCTCAGAGCGCTGCCCCTCGCCCAAAAGCGAGAAGCCGTGGCCAATTTTTCTCGCCTGTTTCTGAAAGAGTTCGATCGGAAAACGCTTCGCCCCATTATCGATAAGATATACCCCTATACCGACGCTCCGATCGCTCAAACTCGGATGGAAGCCAATCAAAACATCGGTAAGATTATCCTGCAGTGGCCGCCGCGCTAAAAAGCGTCCCGCGTCTGACAAATTAGCGATATAATTTACCCTCATGAAAATTATCATCCTGCTTGGGTTATTTCTCTGGGTAATGACTGGCTGCGGCACTATTTCTTCTTCGGGCGACGCTAACGCCCCCGGAGGAAGCGCCGCTGGCGAACAGAAACAGATAGAGATCTCTTCTGCAGTAAAAGACACCCCTGAATTTCGAAACGCTGAACTTTTCGATCGCTGGATTCACGGAGCCTTGAGCCCCGATGAAGTGGCTGCTGCAAAGAAAGAGTGTCGCGCGAAGAGCAATCAGAATCTCTTCTGCCCGGCCTTTCAGAACGGTTCGCTCGCCAACCGCATCAAAGTCAAATTGCGCATTCCGAAAACGCCCGAGATAAAAGTTGTCACGGCGACTCCAATTGAGATCTCAGGTTCTAAGATCAAAAATTTAAAAAAGATTCGCAAAGAGAAAGTTCCGCCTCTCCTTAAAGGGCTCGCTGGCGCTTCGATGGACGACTTGCGCAAAATGGCAAAGCTTGCCCAGAAAGAGAAACGTTGCCCGAATAACGTATTAGTCGCGGTGGCAGCGACCATGGAAGACTACCTTCCGAATCAGATCACTTCCGACGAGATTGCTCCGTTGTATGAAAGTGCTGCTCGCTGTTTTCCTAAACATTCTTTAGATCGAGAGAATTTCCTGACCCGAGCTGGGCTACTCTATGTCTATAAAAATGACTATGTGAAGGCAGAAAAACTTTTTTCGAAAACGACTGCCATTGACGCTTTTTCGGGAAGGACTCTGTATTGGCTATACCGTTCACGGAAAGAGCTCGGAAAAACTGCGGATGCGGATAAAGCTTTGTTGAAGCTTCTCGAACAACATCGCTTTTCGTTTCATGCCATTTTAGCGGGTCTTTTAGCCGGCAAAGATGCGGCGGCTGACTATTTCGCCAATAGCGCCACTGCTATCGCCGTAAAAAGATCTCCCAAAAACAAGAAACTGAATCAGTTTATTGAAGCTATCGAAGCGCTTCACCAATACCGTTTTTCAGAGAGCGGAAATGTACTGGCCGATTGGACTTCCGATTGGTTTATGCATATGGAGCCAACCGTTCGAATCTACTTAGCGGAAATGGGAGACCCTGCCCTTCAAGTCTCTTCGATTCCCGCATTGCTCTTGCATAAGCCCTCGCTTATCCAACGAGAGACCATGGAGCTCGCCTATCCCAAAGCGTATTTCTCTTCGTTCGAAAAGCAAGCGACAATCGCCGATCCGCTGTTACTTCTGGCTCTAGCGAGAAAAGAGAGCCTCTTCGATCCAAAGGCCGTCTCCCCTACCAATGCCCAAGGATTACTCCAGATACAGCCGGAAACCGCGAGAAAGCTCATCTCTGATTCCGCGACGGCAGGGCCGCCAGATCTTCAAAATCCCGAAACCAATATTACTTTGGGAGCGAAATACATAGCGCAGCTGATTGAGCGAGAGAATGGAAATTTGCTCTTGGCTTTGGGCGCGTACAACGCCGGTGAGATTGCGGTACAAAACTGGGGCAAGCGCTACCCGACGACTGACCTAATCCTTTTTGTAGATCTCATTCCCTATCGTGAAACCCGAGACTACGTAACCACCGTGCTGGCCAATTATTATTGGTACACCCGCGGTTATGGCGCGCCCGGCGCCGATCCCATTAAGAAGATCGCTTCCGAACTTGCAAAAAAATAAAATACTCTCGTTAAAGCTCGAAGCGAAAGATCGATCGCTCATATCCGGGTTGGCTTAGCCAATGCGGAGCCACTCGTTGAAATCCGGCCTTTTCGTAAGCTAACGTTCGGCCTGGCCAATGAAGCGACTTGCCGTGCCTTTCAATCGCGGTATCGTCGAAGGGATACCCCTCGAGGGCCGTCCACTGCCTCTCTCGAGCGTAGCCTTTGGCGGCCTCAAGAATTTCAGCCTGCGTTCCTTTTCCCCGAGTCGCAGGATCCACCGTCACACAAACGATTCCCGCCACGGTAGCCGAACCTTCTCCCAGCTCCGCCACCCGCTTCCATGTCCAGAAAAACTCGGGGATCGGAGCCAGTGAGATCCAACCTGCCAATTCATTGGCCTGATAGGCTAGCGCTCCGATATGAAAGCCCGCTTTCATTTTCGAGCGAACGGTCTCTCGATTCAAATCCAGATCTGTTTTGCACTGCCGATTCCACACGTCGTACGGAAGTCTTTGATGCCAAAACGAGCAGAAACATCCTCCGTCGTTTTCACATCCCGTCAATTTTTCGTAATCCGAAAAGTTAGAAGCGGCCAATGGCTGAAGCTGTAGCATGATCAATATTCATCGTACTTCAGGGGCTCCTGTCAACTTCACGCGACAGTATCGTAGATCGCACTCAAGAGGGGCTTAGGATCAAACGAAAGGAATTTCGCTAACGAAGACCATTACCCGCCACTCTCGCTAACCCCTCAACGACCGAGTGAAAAAAGTTATGCTGCAGGACTTTACCCGAGCCAAACCTTTCAATCAGGGCATTTCGGATGGCAGGAACTTTGGCCGTTCCTCCCGTGCAGCAAACGATATCGACTTGCGACGGGATGAGCCCGGCAAGCTTTAACGTTTCATCCAAGCTCTCCGTGATAGCGCCGACCTGCTTAGCCGCGAAGATTTCGAAATTGGCGCGCGAAATAATTTCGTCAATCTCAATCGCGGGGTGATCCAGAGCAAGCGGCGCCTCAGTATTGTCCGAGAGCTTTCGCTTTGCCCCCTCGATATTTTCAAAAACGTAAAATCCCAATTGTTCTTCTACCAACCGAAGAAGCCTATCTAGCTTTTCTTTGTCTTCTATATTAACGACCCATTTCTTCACATTTCTCAAAAACTCGAGCACATCCCTTTTCTCTAAAAAGCTAATATCGGCAGGAGAACAGAGGCGCTCCATCAAGTGAATGGGCATCTTTAGAATATTTGATCCGAACGGAATTCGGTACTCGACCTTAGCTCCAAAGTACTGGGAAAGGTCATGCCTCATGATAGCGCCATCCAGCGCATCCCCCGCGACTGAGACCCCTCCCAAAGAAAGCACATCGGAGGGGTGATACTCTCCCGGCCCTACTTTCACCAAAGTGAAATCCGAGGTCCCTCCGCCGAAATCGGCTACGCAAACTATTTTCTCTTCCTTGAGCTGCTCCTTAAATTCATGGGCGGCCGCAATCGGCTCCGGGCAGAACTGGATATTTTTAAATCCTGCTCTTTTGGCGGCGTCTTCCAACCGGAACTGCGCGTATTTATCATCGGCATCTTCTACGGCGAAGCGAGCGGGTCTTCCCATAACAACACTGTCGACGTCGGATTGAAAATGGGCATTGGCCCGCTTTCGCATCTCAGCCAAGAACAGACCGATGATGTCTTCTAAGTTTAATGGTCTATCACCCACATAAGTTCCGATAAAGCTTCGGATAGGAAGCTGCTTTTTAATGGAACGAATGAGGCGCCCCCCGCCTTGGCTTTCCGCGAAATGCGCCACAGCTTCAGCGCCATAAAAAACTTTATTCTGATTCGGAAAAAAAAGAACGCTTCTTAGCACGCTAGGATCTTTGGCCAAGGGATCTAAAGGGATGGGAGCATGGACTTTCCCTGGTTCGGCCGCCGCGAGCAGGGAATTCGAAGTTCCAAAATCGATAGCGTAAACTAAGGGACGAGACTTTTCAGAAGGCTTCACAAACTACCTCAAGTGAATAGTGGGCCTATTATAGCAGCAAAGTCGCCCTAAGAAGCACTGGCAACAAGCCCACCCGTAAGGTAATTTTGAACCAGATGAGCGTTTTGCAAGCCGACCTGATTCTTTTGCTTCTTTCTGCACTTTGGGGTGGGGGCTTTCCAGCGACGAAGTGGGCACTGGCTACTATGCAGCCTTGCACCTTTATCGCGTGGAGATTTCTGTTCGCCACTTTGGTGCTAGTGCTGGTGTTTCCTCGCAAGGTACTTCCACGGACTCGTTTCGATTGGCTCGTATCGGGGGCGATGGGAACTTTTATAGGTTTAGGCTACATGTGCCAAACGATAGGCCAGCAATACATGAGTACGGGCAAGGCGGGCTTCATTACCGGGCTCACCATAGTCTTTGTCCCTTTGATCGACTCGATTGCTACCGGCAAATTTATCTCGCGAAAAAACCTCTTAGGCATCGCGACCTCCGTTTGCGGTTTGGCGCTTCTTAGCATTAACGAACGATTCGATTTGGCAGTGACCGATCTGTGGGTCGTGGGCTGCGCTTTCTTATTCGCTTTTCAAATTTATGGAGTGTCGCGCTGGGGCACCAAGCTTCCGGTCATCGCCTTTACGACGATTCAGCTTCTGTGCGCCGGACTGGTCGCGGCCATTTGTGCTTTTCTATGGGAATCCCCCATGACGGGTTTCAGTCCGACGACCTGGAAAAGTTTGGCTTACACTTCCGTCATCGCGACCTCACTGACCTTTGTCATTCAGACCAAAGTGCAGCCGTTCACTTCTTCGACTCACGCCGCATTGATCTATGCTTTGGAAGCGGTCTTCGCAACACTCATGGGCTGGGCATGGTTGAACGAACACCTCACCCCTCGTGACATCCTTGGATGCACACTAATAGGGCTCGGCATCGTGATAGTGGAGCTACGAATAGGACGGAGGCGAAACGATCTGGGCGTAGCCAAAGGCGCAGCCCGATAAGAGCTAGCGTCGCATGCTATTTTTGATAGCGCGTTTGCGAGCGGCGATAGATTTTTTCTTCCGACGAACCGAGGGTTTCTCGTAATACTCTCGGCGACGAATTTCCGAGAGGATCCCTCCTTTTTCGCAGTCCTTCTTGAATCGACGAAGAGTGGCCTCGTAGTGCTCCCCTTCTCTAACTTTAATTCCTATACGAAAATCGGGCAAAGGCGGTACCTCCTGAAAGACGAACAATATCAAATGTTGGTGAGTCCCTCAAGCTGCCAATCAGCAGATAATGAAATGGCCCAGCTTGGCGGTTTCTTGTCGAAAAAGGCCAAAATCCCCTCCTGAGCGGTCTGACTAGCCCTCCCCCGCGCCAACTTCTCGGCCAACGCCGCATCGGAAAAATCGGGCGCCTGCCACCCGGCCAGCACCCCCTCCCGATGGGAACACTTAAAATCCGCCAAAGCTTTGGGCTCTCCTTTTAGGACCCCGCTCAGCCACGTTTTGAGCACACTTTGCCAGATCTTTGGGGAAGCCACTTGGGTAATGAGCCCGGCATTCAGTGCCTCTTCTGCATTCACCTCTTTGCCGGTCAAAACCCAGTCCCGAAGCGCTCCCTGAGCTACTTTTCCAGAGAGAAACGGAAGGATAATCGCTGCCGCAAAACCCAATCGGGCCTCGCTTAAACAGAAACGGCTAGTCTTTTCCCCAACCGCGGCATCGCAACAGGCGATAAGTCCGGTCGCTCCGGCAAAGGCGGCGCCTTGGACAAAAGCTATCGTCGGGACCGGAAGTTCATGGAGTTGCCTAAAACACTGGCCTAAATTCTGGGCTTCTTTGACATTCTCTTCGAAAGGCAGGGTGCCCAGACGGCGCATCCAGTTAAGATCTCCGCCCGCGCAAAAATTCTTTCCCCGGCCGGTCACTACCAAGGCTCTCACCATCGGGTTGGCCGCAATGGCCGCAAGATCTACCGTCATTTGGCTCACGATATCGTGATTCAGACTGTTGGCGGCTTCCGGTCGACAGAGCTCCAAATGAGCCACGACATCCTCACGACGGGCTTCCCCTTCAGGCGAAAGCTTCTGATAATAAAGATTAATACCGTGCTCTTTTTTCATCCGAACTACCTTAGCAGGTTGATCCTAAGAGGCAAAGAATGGTACAGGACAGCCATGTCGAAGGACTCGGAAATCGCTCTTGCCACTGCCGCTCTCAGAGAGGGAAAGCTCGTCGTGTTCCCGACAGAGACGGTCTACGGGCTAGGGGCCAGTGCGCTTAATGCCCAAGCCGCAACCGCGATTTTTGAAGTCAAAGAGCGGCCCCATTTTAATCCGCTTATTGTTCATGTCGGACACCCCGAAATGGTGAGCGCGCTCACCCGTGAAGTTCCGGAAAAGGCGAAACGCTTGATGGAACACTTCTGGCCGGGTCCTCTGACCCTGGTTCTGCCAAAATCACCCCTCATTCCTGATATCGTGACGGCAGGCTTGGAGACAGTAGCGATTCGAATGCCCGATCATCCAGTAGCTCTTGAACTTTTGCGAAACTCCGATCTGCCGATCGCAGCTCCGAGTGCTAACCCTTTTCAAGGGCTAAGTCCCACCCAGTTTTCGCATCTCTCTCCTCAGATTTTAAGCAAAGTCGCCGTCGCTATCGATGGAGGGGGATGCCGGGTAGGACTCGAGTCCACCATTCTGGGATTTTCGGGCGATGACGTTTACTGCTTACGTTTAGGGGGGCTAGCGCTGGAATCGATCGAAGCGATCATCGGCCCCTTAGCCGCTAGACCGTCGGCGAAAACTCCGCAAGCGCCGGGAATGCTGCCCAAACATTATTCTCCCCAGACAGCACTTCGCCTGTGGAATGGCGAACCACCCGAAAACCCGCACCGCGCGGCATTTCTTGGCTTCCAAAAAATCCCCTCGGGAATCTCATTTGGAAAATCGCTCATCTTATCCAAAACAGGGGATTTGAAGGAAGCGGCCCAAAACCTCTTCTCTTTTCTTA
>JBBQIT010000105.1:0-10123 GCA_038325205.1 Bdellovibrionota bacterium | reverse complement strand
GGCAAAGGGCCCAAAGTTCCTAGACGTTTGCTCGCGACCAAAAATCCCAGAGTCGCGTTGGTCTACAACTTAAAGCGAAAGCACCCCGATGATCAGGGCTACGAACAAGAAGCCGAGTTTGATTCGCAAAGCACGGTCGATGGACTAGTGCGAACGATGGAAAAATTTGGCTGCCAGGTCTTTCCGGTCGAAGCGACCAAGACCCTTTCCGAAAATCTGAAAGAGCATCGTATCGATGTCGTGTTCAATATCGCGGAGGGTTCTAACAAGCGCGCACGTGAAGCGCAGGTGCCTGCGATTTGCGACTTACTGGGGATTGAGCACACGGGAAGCGATGCTACTTGTCTTGCGATCACATTAGACAAAGCCATCACGAAGAAGCTTTTGAGTCAGGATGCTATTTTGACTCCAAACTTTTATCTCTATCAGGGAACCGGAGCTATCCTGGCCAAAACGGCGGACGCAGGCCTCAGATATCCTGTGATGGTAAAGCCGAACCACGAAGGGACTTCTAAAGGAATCGGCGGCAAGTCGGTCGCGACCAATCCCGAAGAGCTGGCCGAGATGGCCGTAGGACTTTGGAAGAAATTTCAGTCTCCTGTCCTTTGTGAGGAGTACATCGAGGGCAAAGAGTACACGATTGGAATCTTGGGCAACGGCACTTTAAAGCTATTAGGCCCGTTGCAAATAGAGTTCAAAGAGGCGGCAGGACAGTACCCGGTCTACTCTTTTGAGGCGAAACAACAGGCGGAACCTACCGATAACCCCCTATTTAATGTGGTTTGCCCGGTCTCTTTGGGGCGGGAAATGGATCGAAAGATCGCTTTCTTCGCGAAAAAGGTCTTCCGATCGTTGGGTTGTCGAGACGTCGGCCGCATTGATTTCAAAGTAGATCACTCAGGCAATATCTATTTCCTAGAGATCAATTCACTTCCAGGGTTGACCCCTGGGTTTAGCGATCTGACGATCATGGCCGAGCGTAGCGGGATGAGCTACGAGAGCTTGATCAAACGCATTCTGACGCCAGCGATTCAACGCTGGCGTAATATCAGTCGAATGCGTCCGGTTTGACGGCCCACTAATTTTCGGTTTTCGTTAAGTCTTGATTTGAGTGGATGCAGAAGGTGGGAGCCATTGAGCAATCTGTTTGAGCGTTATCGAGAAGAAGGCAAGAAACGTTGCCGCGTTAGAGATTTAGGCCTTTCTATCGGGGAGTATTCCCCAGGACCGAATAATGCCATTACCGACGTTCCCGGGGTTCGCGTCGGACATTCGACTCTTATTGAAGGCTCTGGCCGAAGAAAACCCGGTAATGGCCCCGTTCGTACTGGCGTCACGGTCATTGTTCCCAACGAAGATATCTACAATAAAAAATTGGTCAGCGGCGGCTTCATTTTAAGCGGCGCCGGTGAAGTGGCAGGGTTCACTCAAGTGAACGAGTGGGGTCTCATTGAGACTCCTATCGCTTTGACCAACACCCTTTCTGTCGGGCGCGTAAGTGACAGCGTCATTAAGTGGATGGCGCAGAAGTATCCTGAGATTAGAGACTTCCAAGAAGTGATCATTCCGGTGGTAGGCGAGTGTGACGACAGTTTTCTAAACGATGCGGTTGGGCTTCACATCAAGCCTCAGCATGTCTTTTCGGCGCTAGACACCGCTAAAGACGGAGTGGTGGAAGAGGGCGCTGTCGGGGCCGGGACAGGAATGATCTGTTGTGACTTCAAAGGTGGCATTGGGACCGCGAGCCGAGTGGTTCCCATGGGAAACCAAAATTTCACTTTCGGGGTGATGGTTTTAAGTAATTTTGGCGTGATGGAACATCTTCGGATGGATGGATATCCCATCGGCCGAGTCTTGGCCCGCGCGCAAGGGACCTACAGTCGCCGGACTTCCAGCTACGGATCGATCATTGTGGTGGTGGCAACCGACATGCCGCTCACCGCGATCCAGATGAACCGAATCTGTCGTCGTGCAGCATTGGGTATCGGACGAGTGGGAAGTTACGGGGCTCATAGCAGCGGCGAAATTATCATCGGCTTTTCGACCGCCAATGTCATTCCTCGTCAACCGACACAGCCCATCGTCCAGTTCAGCATGGTTTTGGACACTTTCTTAGATTTTGCCTACAAAGCGGTCATTGAGACCACCGAAGAAGCGATCTTAAATTCGATGACGATGGCGGTTGATATGGAAGGGGCAGGAGGAAACAAAATACCTTCCGTGAATCTTCAGCTTTTGAAAGGCCTCTTAGAACATTATAATTCGGTGAAAGCCTTAATGTGGGCAAAATGAGGATCATCACCGAATGGATACGCTTCAGAGTTTAGTCCTTGGCATTGTTCAAGGGATCACCGAATTTCTCCCGGTCAGTAGCAGCGCACATCTCATCTTAATTCCCTGGTTCTTTCGCTGGAAAGATCCCGGCCTCGCTTTCGACGTTTTCCTTCATTTGGGAACGTTGGTAGCCATCTTGGGATATTTCTTCCAAGACTGGTGGCGTATCGGTCAAGCAGGGCTTCAAAGTATTTTAGAGCGAAAAATAGGTTTCGATAGGGACAGGCTTCTTTTTTGGTTGCTCGTGATGGCGACTATTCCGGGAGCCGTTGCCGGGGTGCTTTTTCATGACGAAGCCGAGACGGTCTTTCGAGCACCGCTTTTAATCGCGGTGACACTGGCGGGACTTGGCTTTCTTCTTTACTGGATCGACGGTAAGTATCCGGCGCTTCGTAATCTAGAAGAGCTCAAGACGACGGATGCGATTCTCATCGGAATCGCCCAGGCCTTTGCCATTATTCCGGGCGTATCTCGTTCTGGATCTACCATGATGATGGGGCGGTGGATGGGGCTGAATCGTGAAGCGAGTGCGAGGTTTTCTTTTCTGCTCTCGTTTCCCATTACGTTAGGCGCTTGTCTGTATGAATTTAAGAAGTTTGGGACGCAATCCGAGATCACTACTCCGCCTTTGTATTTAGCGGCTGGATTCTTTGGCTCTCTCATTTTCGGCGTGTGCAGCATTCACTTCTTGCTGCAATACCTTCGCAACGCCGACTTTAAGGTCTTCGCCTGGTATCGCGTAGCGCTTTCCGCGCTTATCGTGTTTTGCAGCTTAGTCTTTAGAATGTAATTTCTAGAACGAGTAGGTGATCGAAGCGTTTGTGGTGAAGTAGTTACCGCCGCGGGAGCCTGCAGGAATACTTGAACCGAAGTCTTCAGGAGCGAAAAATACCAGGTGGTACCGGGCGTCGACACCTAGGTAGATGTGGCGATGATAAATCAAGAACTCGATACCGCCGCCGCCATTCGCGCCAAAATTTCCCGTCGAGGTTTGTGAGGTCGAAAAATTCGAACTCTGCCCCGTGACATTTTGTGATCGCATATAAATGCCGGCGCCAATGGCAAGATAGGGGTTGGCGATGGCGATGGCTCTCGGGGCATCGCTGGTATTGAAGTAGTAGCGAAAGCCTAAGGTAATAGGAACCAACGTCGTGTTGATCGTCCCCAGTAATGCCCCCGAAGTCATTTTCAGAGTGTCGACGCTTGAAGAGAAGTGAGCTGCGGCTTCTAGGGCAATCGATCGATCAAAGAAGTAAAGTAAATGGCCGCCGGCGAACAGTCCCGGGGTATTTGTCGTTCCCAAGCCGCCGGTGTAAAGACCCACTCCGATATCTAATCCCACCATCAGGAATCTACCCAAGTGGAAAAACTCTTTGTCCTCTTTTTCGTCTTCCGCAAATTCGTATTGCGCAGGATCGCCGAAAGGATCGGTGACTCCCTTATATTCGTCGTTCTGGCTTTCCGCGCGAAGGGGGCGGGAAACCATACCCGCGAATAGCGTTAGTGCTATCGCGACAGCAATCATGCGTCGTTTAGTGAGCATCATAAACTCGTGTGAAAATTTTTATAAAAAAAGCGTTCTTGAATGCGGCGAAAGGTACCCAAATATTATACCGCGTCCGACTCGCGGGGTCGATGTCCGGCTTTTGGACAGAGGGATGTATTCTGCCAGTGGGCGTTAAAAGTAATAGTGAATTGCGGCACCCATAAATCCATTGCCCAGCGTGGCTATGGCTACCTGACGGACGGTTCTTACCGCAATTCCGGTCTCAAACATCACGCCTAAATTGGGAAGCCCGCCAAAGAAGAACTCAGCCCCAAAGAAACCGCTTAGCTCAAGGCCCGTGGAAGTCGTGGGCAAGCCGCCTTTGTCTTGAATCAGAAAGCCACCACAGCCTACATAGAAGTTTAGATTCTCTTCGAGATGGGCGTTTTGATAAAGCTTGCCGCCCAAGACTAGCGCCCGTTTGTCGGGGTCACTGTTGAAACCGGCAAGGAGGGTGACCGATTGATAGTTGCTAATGTGATAGCGAAAGGAGACCGCGGGGGTGAGGTCGAAGTCATGAAGGGTAACCCCAAAACCGGTGCGGCCTTCTAGATGTTTGGCGAAAGCGGGACTCGAAAGAAGACACAGACTCGCCATCACGAGAAAAAGGGATTTACGCATGTTTGGGATCCTCGAGGTTGAGTAGGTGTTTATTTTACCACAAGAGCTGGCGAGGGGAGCAGCCGGTCTACTCGGTAACGGAATCGAGTTGAGCCGGAGTCAGCCGACGCATCAATCGAACGATGGAGCTCAGGCGGAGGGCCGAGCCCACACAGGTTATGGCTATCGACAGCAAACCGGCCCCTGCGGCCCAGGAATGAGTCGGCAGCCTTAAAAAGAAAAGGTCGGAATATCTGACCGTTCGAAGGGTGTTCGGCTCGGAAAATTCGGCAATGGCCAAAAAAGTCGTAAGCGCGCCGAGAGCGTAAAGAAGTAGATAAAGGAAATAAAGCTTGGCGCGCGGTTGAAAGGCGCCTGGTCCTGGCTTACCAAGCTCCATTTTCCAATGGCCAATCGCGGGCTTTATATCGGTCGGAATCCGACACAGGAAGGCAAATACGCCTAGGAGGGCGCCCCCGGAAAGGACAAAGATGGTGTCTGCCAGTGTCATTTGGAGTTTATACCAGAAAAACACTCCAAATCAGAAGCAGCGCGTCTACAAAGGTCCTTTTTGACATCACCCATTTTTTTGATAGGGTATCGGCTTGGTAAATACTACGAAAAACAAGGAGTTTGCCGTTGAGCAGGCCACCCAAAATTGACCGAAAATCCCTTAAGAACCCCGATCAGTTCGTTGTTAAGGGAAGACACTTCATCGATGAATTGGCGGATCACCGCAGTACCTTCCTCACGGTTTTAGGAGTCTTGGCGGTAATAGGCCTTGGTTACTACGGCTATTCGATTTGGTCGGATCACCACGATAGCAAAGCGTGGCAGGCCTACATCACCGCAGACAGGCTTCCCGTCGATAAAAAATTTCCGGAGCTAAAAGGCGTTTACTCAAAATACAACTTAAGCCGTCCCACTTTCTTTGCCGCTGTCGCCGTTGCCGATCATGCTTACGACGACGCCAAGAAGGAAGTCGCCAAACCCAATGGGGATGCTACGAAAAGTTCTGCCGAATCGGTAGAGTGGTACACCAACGCTCTTAAATTTTCGGGCCTAGGCCCCAATGAAAAACAACTTTTGTTAATCAATCGTGGCGGCGCCAATGAGATCGCAAAGAAGTACGACGAAGCTTTGACGGACTATCGCAGCGCCACCGACATCACGGGATACGGAAAAGGGCTTGCGATGTTAGGAACTGCTCGCGTTTATGAATTGAAAAATGAGATTCCAAAAGCCGTCGAGATGTACAACAAGGTCAGCTCCGATTTGGCCGACACTGAGTTTGCCAAGACAGCAAAGAATCTGCTCAGACGATTACAGAGCCCGCTCTTTAAAGAGCAAAATTCTTAAAAGGAAGAGACAGTTTTAATGAAACATTTCCCCGCGCGTATTTTTCAGAACCGTTCACGCTCGAAGCCACGTTTATTTCCGATGGTGGCACTCGTCGGGCTTTTTGTTTCAATGATCGCTTTCTCGGCAACCTCTACCACCATTAAGCCTGGATTTAACGACGGTGTCCTCGCGGTATCCCGATGGGCAAAAAGCGATGGCCCCATTTCCTATGATTTGCCTCCGCAAGAGCGCACGGGTCCTATAGTTGTTGGCGACATCATCTATTACGCCAATCTATCAGGTAAGGTAACGGCCCTTCATCGTACAGAAGGCTACACGCTTTGGTCTCGAAAACTGCCCAGCAAAGCCAGCATTGACGGCGCTTTCTCTTATGCCAGGGCCAAAATTTATGTCGGCGACACCAAAGGCAATCTTTACGCTTTGAATTCCAGGGACGGATCTATCGCTTGGACTTTCAAAGCCCAGTCGGAATGGCTCTCTCCGCCGGTTGTCTCGCACGAACGAGTGCTTGCCGCTACATCTAGTGACGAGCTGTATGCGATTGGCGAAGCCGATGGAAAAGAGAAATGGCATTACGCCCGTCGTGGCGATGAGAAAATGACCGTTCGTGGAACCGCGACTCCAGCCGTTTTTGGCTCTGAAGTCTTTTACGGATTTTCCGACGGAAGCTTAGTCGCTCTTACTTTAGGGAAGGGCCGGGTGCTCTGGACTCAAAAGTTGAGATCGCGAGATCGTTTCTACGATATCGACATGAAGCCTGAAGTCGATCAAGATCGAGTGATTGCTGCTACGTTCGACGGAAATCTTTATAGTTTGGATCGAACCACAGGGGATACTAAATGGGTGTTTCGCGTCGGCAGTTACGGCGGATTTTTAATCGACGGTGACCGGCTTTATTTTTCGGGGCTCAACGGAAACTTCTACGCTTTAGATAAGAATAGTGGCGAAGTCCTTTGGAAAACTCCTTTTGATGGAGGCGTGGCTTCTACGCCCGTGAAATCGGGTGATTTTCTCGTCATCACTACTTCAAACGATCCGGTTTATATTTTGGATATTAAAACGGGAAAGATCGTAGCCCGGCAAGCTTTAGGAGCGGGAACTTTGGCGGCAGCCGAGGCTCAACCTGATGGCTGGTTCTACTGTCTTAGCAACTTTGGCAATCTCTACGCGTTTGAGCTCTTGACGGGAATGCCTACCAAGAAAGGGCCGAAGACCCTTGCTACGCCTTCGGCGCTCAATCGCCTTGTCGTCCTCGATTAACATTCAAAAATTACTCGAAGAAGCCCGTTCGCAATTCTTCTTTTCTGGTTATCAACTCTATTCGGAGTGCCAGGGGAAAGCTCTGAGCCTTTCGGGGGGAGTTACCAGCTACTGGCCGAATGGCGCTGCGGTCTCAGAATCCACTCTTTTTGATATCGGATCGCTCACTAAGGTTATTGTGACGACATCCCTTTTTGCGCTTCGCATGGACAAAGAGGAATTTCCGTTAACGAGTGAAGTAAAAAGCTATTTGCCCCAACTTTCAAAAACTTGGATGGGCGATCTCACATTGAATGATCTCATGTCGCACAGCTCGGGGTTGAAGGCATGGCTTCCTATTTATGAAGAGATTAAAAACCGTCCCTTATTAGACTGGTTTGTAGCCCAGGCCGATTCCTTGCGCGCGGGTCCCGTTCGCGGACAGGTGATTTACAGCGATCTCAATTTTTTGCTCTTAGGTCAGATTTGGGAATCGAAGAAAGAAAAAATTTCGGTTTCCTTTGATAAATTGATTAAAGAGCCTCTAAAAATGACTGAGACGGCCTATGGTCCTGTCGACCCTGACAATTCGGCGGCTACTGAATATACCAAAGAGAACGGTGGTCCGCTTCAAGGAGAAGTTTTCGACGCGAACGCTAGAGCTTTGGGATCTCAATGCTCGCACGCCGGTCTTTTTTCGACGGCTCGAAGTTTGGCCCCGTTCTGCCGAGAATGGTTAACGGCGGTCAAAGGGAAGTCTAAATGGCTTTCTCAAGCGGTCGCCCTAAAGCTTACGACACCTTCTCGCTTCGTCTCAGGAAGTAGCTGGGGCTTAGGATGGGATACCAAATCACCGCAAGGTTCGTCTGCCGGTTCAGAATTCTCGGAAAAGAGCTTTGGACACTTGGGCTACCCCGGTTGTTCTCTCTGGGTTGATCCCGAAAAAGAGGGGTTTGCTATCTTTTTGTCCAATCGAATTCATCCTTCGCGTAACGACGAGCGCATCCGGATACTCAGGCCGACGCTCCACAACGCGATCGCAGGAGAGTGGAAACAATCATGGAAGAAATAAAACACCGCAAAGTACATTTCGTAGGAATTGGCGGCGTCGGGATGGGCAGTTTTGCGAAAGCGATGGCCGTCTATGGATACGAAGTGAGCGGAAGCGATAACGCTTTATACGAACCCATGAAAAGCGTTTTAGCCAATGCGAACGTGAAGCTTTTTGAAGGGTTTAAAGCGGAAAACCTTTCTTTGGTTAAACCGGACCTGGTCGTTATTGGAAATGTGGTTCGCAAAGACAACCCAGAAGCTGCGGCTTGGCTTAAGTCAGGGATCAAATTTCTTTCCTTTCCCGAAGCGGTAAGAACTTTTCTTATCGGCGACAAACGTTCGATCGTTTGCGCCGGCACTCACGGAAAGACGACGACGACTAGTTGGGTCGCCTTTTTGCTCACTGAGCTTGGGCTAAACCCCAGTTATTTAATTGGCGGAGTCCCCAATGATCTCCCGAGCGGCTGCCTCATCACTTCAAGCGAGTATTGCACGGTCGAAGGAGATGAGTACGACTCTGCTTTCTTTGATAAAGGGCCCAAGTTTCTTCACTACTATCCGCAGATAGCCATCATCTCGAGCATCGAGTTTGATCATGCGGATATCTACAAAGACTTGGCGGCGGTAAAAGCTTCTTTTGAAAAATTGATAGCGCTACTTCCTGGGGATGGCCTGTTCGTCGCGCGCTACGATGATCCTAGTGTAATGGAAATGCTCTCGTTGGCGCTTTGCCCTGTGCAAACTTTTGGAACGGGGACGGGAGCGATGTGGAAACTGGGGGCGGTGGAAGAAGACATTCACGGCTTCACCTTTGAGATCATCTACAAGAACCGAAGTGCCGGGAAGTTTAAGACTCCGCTTTTTGGCGAACACAATTTAATGAACCTCATTTCCGGGATCGTTTGCGCCGTTAATATGGGCGTTCCCTTGGAAAAGATTCGTCCTATTGTTGAGAAGTTTACTGGTGCGGTTCGAAGGCAACAGGTCTTGAACTTAGAGCCTGTTCGCATCGTCGATGATTTCGCGCATCATCCCACCGAAGTCGCGGCCACGGTAAAAGCGGTCAGACGCCGTTTTTCTACAGGAAAGCTCTGGGCTCTCTTTGAACCGCGTTCGGCTACCGCCAGACGTAATGTTCATCAAGAAGAATACGCGAAGGCCTTTGAAGGGGCCGATCACATCCTTTTAGCGTCGCCTTACCGAAGTCAGGAGCTAAATGAGGAGCAAAGGTTTTCCGTAGATACCTTAGTGACTCAATTGCAAACTCAGGGCAAGAGCGCGCAATGCTTCGAGAATGCTGATGCCATTGTCGAATATGTAGTCAAAAACCACGCCCCCGGAGATACGGTGGTAGTGATGTCCAACGGGGAATTTGGTAAAATACAAGAGAAGCTCCTTAAGGCGCTGCGATAGTTCGCAAGTCCCCTTAAACGAGCGTTGGGGGTGTCTGATGTTAAGACACTGGTTCTGTCCCTCCGCTTCTCTTGTGAGATCAAAAAATCAAATGCGTGTTGGACGTGTACTTTCCAATCGGCGCGGAGCTACGTTCGTTGATTACCTCATGATCACAGCCGTCATCGCCGGTGTCGCGCTTCCCATCACCATGAAATTTATTTTAGGTCCTGTAGAATCCAATCTTTTGGGACAACGCCAAAGCTTAGTGGGATTTTTAGCGCAAGATAGAAAGCAGACGGTTCCCAATGCTTGGTTCAGCCAAGAGAATCAAGGCGAGACGGGCGGAGGTAAAGACCTATCCCAGGTGAAAGATTTAAATGATCCCAAGGTGGCCGATCCCTCGGACATTAAGCCTACTGGCAATATCGGACAGGCCAACCTTAAAGGTCCCCCGAATCTGAAATCGGTCGGTAACGTCAAAGGGCCGGGAACGATTACCGTCGGCGGCGGTGCGGGCGGTGGTATCGGCGGTGGCGCTCCTGGAGGTGCAGGGGGCGGTGGCGGCGACTCTCTCAATGATAGTTTCTTTGATGG
>JBBQIT010000104.1:0-10153 GCA_038325205.1 Bdellovibrionota bacterium | reverse complement strand
GTTACTGTCGCGGTTTGGGCGATGGCTACGGCGTAATCAAAGTTCACATGAGCCAAAACATCAGTGCTCTTATGATAGAAGGGATTTTGAGTGTTCCTGTTGGTGCGGTTTAGATGTTCGTTAAAGAGGATGACGGGATATCCCAAGCGCGCCGCGATCTCTCCGTCGGTGTTATAGAGGTAACTCTCTTTGTCCTGCTTCCCTTCCACTTTAGCTTCCCATTTTGGCGCAAATTGTTTTGCGGCTTGAAGTCCTACTTGGGCGACATGGGCTGAATCGATGTCACTGGCGCGACTAATCTGAAATCGAAGATCTCCCGCCACTTGATGGCCAATCATATCGACGATAACGAGACCTTTTACGGGAGTCTTGTGTGCCAAAAGCCAAGAAAAGAGCTGACGAGCACCCAAGTCGTCTGCGGGATATTCTTCACCGGTTAAATGAACCAGCCAAACGGAATGTTTGAGCTTGGCCTCGCTTAAGTATTCGGCACTACCAAGAAGGGTAGCGGTAGCCGTAACATTATCGTCAGCGCCGGGCGTGCTGACTCGTTTCTTCGATGATTCGAAGATATCTTCCGCAAAAGCGGTATCGTAATGATCGGCAAAGAGGACGGGTTCGTCATCGGTCATGTCCGTTCCGGGAATGTAGGCGACCACATTCGATTGCTTGATACCGCGCCAAGTGAATGTTTGACGGTAAGTGATGATACCCAGCGCGTGATACCTCTCCTCTAAATAGTCCGCCATCTTTTCCAAATCATGTTTGGGATCGGAGGAATTCTTTTTAAGGAAGAGAGCTTTTCTTCCACTCATGGGAAAGAAAGCCAACTGTTCACCCGAAAGAATTTTTACATCTTCTTCAAAGCGGGATCGATAGTGAGATTGGAAAGCCAAAGGTACCAAAGGAGCAAAGCTGGACGTCGCGGTACTCTCACTAGTCCATCTAAGGATAGGGGGCCAAAGTACGTGAGAGCCACTAAACTTCAGCGCTAATGCCCAAGGCTTATCATTGAAGCGAGCGGGTTGAGGCAGCACATGGGCCACCATCTTAGAGGTTTCCGAAAAGCGATTAGCAAAAGCTTGGCGTTTATCAGGAGGGAACCATCCTCCGATTATTTTTCCAGTCGCATCTTCCCAGACGGCGTCACCGAATCGTGGCTTAGCATAAAGATCGGGAAGCTTCACAAAGTCGGTGAACAAAACTTCTCGGTCTGCCTTATTCGAAACCTTTAGCTCTAGCGGAAGGATAGGGCCGCTGTCAGCGGGGAGGGCATCGATTTCAAAAGGAGGAATCCAATTCCAGGGGCTTATCGAATCGGTTCTCCAGCGCGCGAAAACCCAGGTGAGCTCGCCCTGGTCATTCGAGGTTGGCCAAGCTTCTAGCTCTAGAGATTCGCGAGAGAGCTGTTTGGCGAGCCATTGCGCTTGGGCCTCACCTTTCGTTTTTAAGCTTTGGTCTAACGAAGGAGTCCAAGAGGTCCTTTGGTAAACTTCCATCGCTCGTGGAGTCGCTCCCACATACAGCGGCGCCAGCTGCTCCGAACCCGCCGGCAGATTTTTAGCCAGAGGTTTAAGCGTTTCGCTGTTTAGGTACTGAGTTAAAAAAGGAGTAGGAGCGGCGAAGGCAAATCGCGCGAAAATCGAGAATAGAAGACCCCAAAAACCCCAAGTACCCATAAATTCCCCCTAACCCAAAGGCATTCCACGTAAGTGAGACCAGCTTGTCAATCCCATAGCTTCCGCTATGCTGCGAACCCAATGGAGCTAGAGAGCCTCGATCATTGCATTTTGTGCCACGGAAAAAACATCGGGCCCCTTTGCGAACAAAATCGTTACTCTAGCTGCACCAGCTGTGGGCACGTTTTCGATAACCCAAGGCCACCTTGGAAAGCGATCGTGGGTTTCTATTCTCAAAACGATAAATATGATGACTGGTTGGCGGAAGAAGCCGCGCGGGATGATTTGTGGCAGCGGAGAGTGAAGCTAGTTCTAAAGTACCGGCAATCTGGGACTCTATTAGACGTGGGAGCCGGCATCGGCCAGTTCTTAAAATATGCCAAAGCTCATTTTGATGTTTCAGGAAGCGAAATCTCTCCGGTGGCGATAAAGATCGCCCAAGAGAAGTACGGCATTACGTTGAACCAAGGGACTATCGATGACATCTCTTGGGGAAAGACCTTTGATGTTGTGACGCTCTTCCACGTCTTGGAGCACGTTCCCGATCCGGATGACACTTTGAAACGTTGCCACTCTCTTTTATCTCCTGGTGGGGTGCTTATCCTGGCCGTTCCGAATGATGTGGAATCCATTTTAACCCGCCGCAATCGCCTAATGCGAAAACTTGGATTTGCTAAGTATCAAGAGCTAGGAGAGCTTGGCTTACCGCCGCTTTCTCTCACCGGCTCGGAGATTCATTTATCGCATTTCAAAGAGTCCGTGCTTCGAAGCGCGTTAGAGACTCGAGGCTTTGACGTTATCGATAGCGGACTAGATCCTGCTTTCTCTGCTTCTGGATTTAGAAAAATGCGTCGACTCCGGCGATTTCATACTTATCGTGCCATACAATCCGTCTCAGGACTCAATCTCTACGACACCATCTGGATGGTAGGCAAAAGATAAGCTGGTAAAAAGGTGTGCGGGCACCTTTAGAACAAGTGTAAGGACTTCACGACAACCGTGAATCTTTGTACCGATTCGCTCCAGCGAAGGTCTAAAGTGCGAATAGTGGAAGTAGGATTGGGCGCAATATCTATTTCGTCCAGCACAACTAGGTTAAAGCGTGGATCCAGCTTTTCCTGCAAGAAATGCCCTAAGGATTTCCCAAGATTGGTGGGAACGAGAAGTACTACCGTCTTTTCCCCCTTAGGAAACCGATCGGTGAGGCGGGCCGCAAGTTCGTCTGCTTTTTTTTGAATGGTTTTACTATCTGCCCTGAATTTCGAGAGTTGAACCGCAAACCTCGGGCCTTCCCAAATCCCCTTCTCCGAAAAGGTCGGGACTTGAATGAGGTTATCGGTAGACTTAGCAAAGATAGATCCTCCGCTAATCAAAAAACTATGCGAAGAGACTCCAAGAGCGGTGGCCCGCCCATGCTCTGGCGACAACCTGACTTTGAATCCTTTTTCTTCGGCGACCTCAAGCATGGCATGAGCAAGCATCGGGCCTAAATCCCCATATCGAAAATCTAAGGGCGTCCTATCTTTAATGCACTCGACGATTCCCCCCGACAAAGAGAGAAGGGGACGGCCGCTGGTTTTAGGTTTTTTCCACGGAATGACAACGAAGGCCGAGGGGATGGAGCTAAAATCTAGAATGAGACTTGCGATAATCCTCGCCGATAGGAGCGCTCTCTTATTGGAAAAGCGGTTGTGTTGCGGAGCGCTCTGTCGAAAACAACTTTCAAGCTGCTCGGCTTGCGCCGTTTTGGAAAGGACTTCTCCCTCTTCCGATAGGATCCACTTTCTAGCCCCTAGATCCCAGCAAGCGGTGTCTTCGATGACGCCGTTTTCAATCCAGGCCAAGTTCGAAGTTCCCCCACCGATATCGATGTGGAGGACGGGTTGTCCAATTCGCGTGGCGGAAAGTTCTACTGCCCCCGCGCCGTAGGCAGCTACTCGGGTTTCGAGTTCGGGATTCAGTTGCGCAGAGAGAAGGCCGCGCCAGCGATTGGTGATTTCCAAAGCGACTTCAGTCGCGTTAGGGGCTCGTTGCGCCTGGCCAGTAAAAAGAAGCGTTCCTACTTCCGGAGTGGGTAGCTTCTGGGAGTTTACCCACGCCGATAGCAATCGAACGATGTCTTCGGAGTCTAAATTTTTGCCTTTGTAGGGAGTGAATCGGACCAAGGGCTCACCCACTGGGGTGACCATCTGCTTGCGAAAAGGGCCAAGAGTAATCTTTACGGCCGTGGCCCGCAAAGTCGTCGTTCCGATGTCAAAACCGTAGGAAATCACGTGAAATCGAAGCGGACGGTCATTCCGCTTTTCTTTTGGGTGAGAACTTGGTGGAGCGCATCGGCCAGCATGAGTGCGGCCTCCGTCGGGGGCATGCCCAATCGGTGAATGTTAGAGAGCACATTCCGATCGGACTCCACTCGTTTCGCACAGGGTTCGTATTCGAAGTAGGCGCTCAATGAGTCAGAGATCCCAAGTCCGGGACGTTCTCCGATCAGAAGAATCGAAGACTTCGGTCGAATCAGCTCCCCGATATGATCCATGACGGCAACGCGTCCCCAACGAATAAAAAGCGGAGTGCCCAGCGTTACGCCTTTGGACTGCAATGCTTTGGTTAGAAGCGGCAACATATCGGGAACATTGTTTTCAAAAGCTTCGCTAGAAAGTCCGTCCGAAGTGAGAATCTGAATGTCCGCGTTTGGAATGGCGGAAGCTTTTATTTTGATTACGCTATCAGCGTCCAAGAAACGACCGAGACCGGTATTCATCAGATACTCAGCCCGTGTCTCGGCGCGGCTCTTTAGTTCCAGAAGGCCCATCGACGTTAATAACTTCGAGGGAACATCTCGGCGAACGGCATCGCGAGAGATAGCTAGGTCTTCTTTGAATTTTAATTGAGAACTAGTGCGGTATCTTCCGCCGGCGTGCCCAATTCCGATACGCGCTGGAGTAGACGCTTTCAATTGGGCTACAAAGGCGTTGCCCTCCAGATTCTTACTAAAACGGTTATTGGAAGACACTGGGATCTCCAAACTTGTCCGTGGGAACCCCTTTTTCCATTAGCCCCATCTTTTCCATCCAGGAATCAAATTCGGGAGTGGTCTTTAAATGGTTTAGTCGCCTGAGGGCGATGTTGTCGTGGAAACTAGTATCTTGATAACTCAGCATCACATCGTCGTTTTGGCCGATGGCCATAAAAAATTGCGCTCCTGCCAATGTGAGTAGCATCGTCGCAATTTCGTGGTCGTTTTGATCGATCTCAGCGTGTGTCGTATAGCAAGGCGCCATTCCCATGGGCAATCCCTGAAGCTTCGCCATGCAAAGGTCTTCTAAGTTCGCTCGAATCATCTGTTTTCCATCAAAAAGAATTTCAGGGCCGATAAATCCTGAGACATTGTTGACCATGTAGGGAGAAAAAGCGCGCGCTAATCCATAGGTCCGTGCTTCTAGAGTTACTTGGTCGACCCCTTCATGACTTTCAAGAGATAACTCCGACCCCTGACCTGTTTCAAAATAAAGAAGATTGGGCCATTGGGGATGCTTTTCTTTCGCCAAAGCATTGGCTTCTTTCAGAGTAGCCACGGAGATTCCAAAATGTTTGTTGGCGCTTTCTGATCCGGCGAGGCTCTGGAAAAGGATGTCCAGTTTTGCTCCCTTTCGAAGGGCTTCCATTTGGGTATTAATGTGCGCTAGCACACAGCCCACGGTAGGAATTTCAAAGCGTTCGACGACATCGGTGATGGCAGCCCCAATTTTAATGAGGCTCTCCACGCTATCGATAGCGGGATTAATTCCGATAAGGCAATCTCCGCAGCCATAAGAAAGACCTTCTAAGGTAACCGCTAAAATTCCTGCGATACTGTCAGTGGGATGATTCGGTTGAAGACGCGAGGATAGTGTCCCCGGTAATCCCAGCGTAGTCTTAGCTTTTGAAGGATTTCGAATCTTGGCCGAGATTTGGACTAGGTCCATATTGGAACAAAGCTTCACGACTGCCGCCACCATTTCGGCGGTCGTTCCCCAAGTGAGATCTGCGATCTCTTTCGGCGAGGCGGAAAGTAAAAATTCGCGGTACTGACTTACTGTCCAAAGGGATATCTTTTCGTAAATTTTAGCGTCGACACCGTCGATGATGGTGCGGGTCACTTCGCAGCGTTCATAAGGAATGCTGGGGTTTTCAAAAAAAGTTTTTAACGGAAGGTCAGCCAATACGTATTGAGCAGCGACTCGCTCTTTGTCTTCTGAAGCGGAGAGGCCAACCGATTGGTCGCCCGAACGGAATTCATTCGCTTTGCCTAAGACTTCATTGAGCGATTTGAAAGTGAAGGGCTGATTCCTAACTCGAGCTTGATACATGAACTGTTCTTACTCCCGAGCTGGATTCCAAGTCAAAAGGGGGACGTTATAGCGGAAACTCTTTGCGAATCTGAGCTGCCCAGGTCTTGACGCGCTTGTCGGTCATGTCGTTTTGGTTTTCGACGTCGATCACAAGCCCCATGAACTTACCGTCGCGGATGCCTTTAGAAGCGGTAAACTGATAGCCCTCGGTAGGCCACTGTCCGATTAGTTTAGCTCCGCTTTTCTCAAATTTTGCTAAGAGCTCGCCCATGGCGTCGACGTAGGTATCAGGGTATCCCTTAAAATCGCCCAATCCAAAGATAGCGACTTTCTTCCCAGCAAAATTCTGCTTTTCGATGTCGCCCAAAACGACGGCCCAGTCATCCTGCATCTCGCCGATATGCCACGTCGGCACCCCAAGGATCAGGTTTTCACAAACGGTGAGATCGGCAGGAGTGATTTCGGTGATGTTCTTCACGTAATCTACAACGTCGCCCAGCTCGGCTTTGATCTGTTTGGCTACGTCTTCAGTATTTCCTGTCGAGGACCCAAAGAAGATCCCGCATTTCGCAGGCGCTAACGAAGGTCCGCCGGCGGGAGCAGGAGCTCCGCCAGTTTTTGCTGCAGCGGCTTTTGCGGCAGCAGCGGCCGCTTTATCGGCGGCGGCTTTGGCTGCAAGAGCTTCTGCGGCTGCTTTTGCCGCCTCTTTGGCTAGGCGTTCTTCTTCGGCCAAGCGGGCCTTTTCGGCGAGCTCCGCTTTCACTTTATCGCTATAAGCTTTTAGCCCGTCACGAGAAATACCCGCGAGTTCTGGACTATCCACGGATTGGTAACCGGGAGCCAAAGGCGCTTTATCAGGGGTAGATCGCGAACCAAATCCGCGGCCACGGTAAAAGGGCAAAACTTGAGATAACTCCAAGGAGGTGGTCGCAGTATTGCCACCAGCTAACCAGAGATCTATGGAAAGAGTGCCTTCAGCCGCGCGATCGAGGCCGACCAAAAAGTTCTTAAAATCGATTGGCATCTCAAGCGATCGACAGAAAGGGACGTCAAACGCAGGGGCAAAAGTATAAGTGAAATGGAGCTCTTTTTGGCCGGGCCCTTTAGCGGTAATGACCGCTCGAAAGGCTTCCGTGGGATTGGCCGAAGGATTCCAAATCGCCCAAAGTCCCAAGTGACCTGGTAATGCTCCATTGGCAATGCCGAGTTCGACACCTGCCGCTCCTGATTGACGCTTTCCTCCGAACAAGTTCACCCCGTGAAATGGTAGAAAATTCGCAATTGCACTGCAAAACGTAATGGCAATCCCGCTGGAATTCAACGGTTTTTGCGCATTCTTTGGGGCTTGCCGTTGAGACAAAGGTCTTCTAATACAGTCCAAGAATAAAAAACAAAGTTCCTGGGAGGGGATACATGGGTTCTAAGGGAAATGTTTTCGCGATCTCTTTGCTGGTTGCGGGTCTTATGATGTCGGGCACCGCCGCCCAAGCCGCCGCTACTTCTACAACGACGGCAAAAGCTTACCGCAATGACCGAGTAAATTTAGGTTTTTCGGGTGGATTGGTAACTACTGGGGGAGTTTATGGCGGCGTCTTTTTAGCCGGCGTCTCTTTGCCGGTCGGCCGTTACTCGCCGGTCCGGGTCGGACTCGATTCGGGAATCATTTTCGCCGAAGGCACTGGTCTCCCCATTTTGCTTAACATCACTTACAACTTTGATGGCTCTGCCGGCGTTCGCCCCTACATTGGCGCCGCAGTAGGACCTGTCATCAACCTCTCTTCGGGAACCCGAACGGTGTTTGGCTACACAGTGGCAAACCCAGGGGTTGGCAGCGACGTAAAGCTCGCCATCTTGGTGAAGCCGGGCCTTCGTTTCAATGTCGCTGAAAATCTCGACATCATGGTCGAAACGGCATTTGGCGGTTTAACGGGCACATTCTACATTGCCCCGACGCTAGGAATCGCTTTCCGCGTTTGATCTTCGATAGTCTTTGAAAGGGCCCATCGGGTTTCTTGGTCAAACGGTGGGCTCTTTTTACTTTTGCTTAACCAAGGAATCATCCGCGACATGCGTAATACGGACTCGCGTGATCTCCGTTTGAACCGGAACCGTTCTTTCTGAAGCGTAAGAAGTCACCTTCGCCGGAGAATGTTCTCGTACAGTTAGTCGTGCCATCGGAGTAGTTGAATTTTTTGCCTTGCTTCCTATTACCTTTAAGGCTCTCCGCTCACTCTTCCACGTAAACCCGCTTAGGCGGGCTCGACGGATCGGAATAGGTCAATTTGAGTTTGGGAACTTGAACCGCGTCGTCTGTTTTCGACACGACAAACCGCTTGTCCAAGTCGCCCACTTTTTCGACGGAGAGTCCTTTCTGAACTGCCAGCCAATCTCTCAAGGCCATGCGCTCGCCGTTTTTCGCGCGGATCCAAATTTTTTCATTCCCTAAATGGACTAGGATCTTGCCCTTGGGATTTAGAATCCTCAAATATTTATTAAGAAGCTCTCCCAGAGGAGTCACGTAGCTGGTCGCTCCAAAGAGGTCCGTAATGATATCGGCCTTTCCCAGCTCTTTGTCCGGGATGGCCTCGAAGGGTCTTCCTTTGAGTACCTTTAGTTTTCCACCGAAGTCGGGATTCTTGTGATCCGACTGCAAAGTCACACCGGTCACCCTCGCTCGGTCTTCTGGAGGACTTGCAAAGATTTTCTGAAAGGCCCTTTCTCTTCGGCGGTTCGTCTCTTCGGTTTCGCCGCCCTGCTCGGAAGCGGTTGCTTCCGCGGGAGGTAACCCGCGCAGCGAAAGGTAACCTTCGAGAGCCAGCGAATCCCCCGAACCTCCATCGACCCAATGCCCCTTTCGCCCCATTTGAGCCAGCCTCTCGACAAAGTCGACCGGAAACGTTCGGCCGTATTCCGGGAACCCTCGATCGACCGTGTACGTGTGGTTTCGATTGGGAAGGCTTGCTACTTTCTCTGGAGCGATCGTCCATCCGTCCAAATTAGGCATTCCGTCAGGTAGATCTCGGTAGTCTTCCAGCGAAGGAGGATTGGTCGCCAGCGAATATAGTTTGTCCAATTCGTTGGTGCCCAGATGGTATTTCTTGCGGAGCCGATCGAATTGAGAACGGTCGGTTTCTGGTAAGTTTAGTCTGAGATTTTCCACATTCTGCGACGGGGGGACCTCACCGTGAGCGACCAGCTCCTTTGCCCACTGGGAGTAAAGATCGTCCCGATGGGTGTCTTGGGACAGCTCCGAAAGAAATGAAAAAAGCACATCATTGACTCCGCGTACGGAAGGAAAGTTTTCCCGGTGATAGAACGCGGAACTTATCGCATTAAGCCTCGCTTGGTTAAGGCTTTCATCGAAAGAGACTTTCGACTCCTGCTCTAGGTGCTTTACGTTTCGATAATTCGCTCGGTACTCGCCGACATTAGCTTCCGACAGAGCTAGATTTGACTCAGGGGTGAAGCGGGAGGGTTTTCCCTTCGCCATGGACAAGACATAGGCGCGCGCGATTTCGGCCGCGTGCGGTGTGGTGCCGAGCTTGTGGAGGATAAGTTTGTAACGGAGAGCGTCCAGATTGGAAAAATCCTGGGGGACAAGATCGTAAGTTGAGTCGGAAATATCCGAGATCCCCATCACTTTTATCTGAAGCGCCCAGTTTTTCCTATCCTTGGGAAGAAAGGCTTCGATCGGTTCTAGCTCCCGTTCTATCATCTCAATTTTGGGCCGCCAGAAATCACGAATGGCAGGCGTCCATTGTGGATCTCCCGCTTTGAGTTTGGCGAGATCGACGGTTTCCCTCTCTGCAAGCTCGAAACGGAAAGGTAGCGCCTCCGGAAAGGGCGTCTGGGTTACCAGATTTTTGGAGATGGCAAAGCTTTTGATAAGTGTAGGTTGAAATACCGCTTCCTCAATCGCGTGATCGTTTGCAGCGCCATGTTCGGCAACCGCGGATAATGCATAGGACAGTAAGAAGAGAAGCAAGGTGCCGGAGTGACGATGCATCCTCATATTCTAACCGAAAGGCGAAAAATTGGTGGACGGATAAGAAACCTTCTTGGGTTTTTTCCCCTGGCGGCCAACTAGCCACTCTGACGCGCTGCTGGGTTGGAAATTACTTTCCTCGTCTCATCTTTTAAAGA
>JBBQIT010000103.1:0-10169 GCA_038325205.1 Bdellovibrionota bacterium | reverse complement strand
ACTCGCCCCCAAATTTTGCTGATGAGTACACACGACATCTTCCCTGAAACAGGGGGCGGGCGACGAGATGCATTCCAAAGATTTTCAGACCTCGGTGGGATTTGATAATGGAGCGGGCGTTGCCATGGCCGTTCGCTATTTAGCAAACCCCAGCATTGTACATCCCAAACTGATTTTAGTTTTCACGATCGGCGAAGAAGGGCGAATGATGAAGGGGGCTCGACACTTCAATTTACCCTTGCCTGCCGATTTCATGATCAACTTTGATGCTGAAGAAGAAGATGAAGCTTACTACGCAGCCCAAGGCTACGAGACGGGGAGAATTACTTCATTCCTTAAGTCTCAAAGATTAGGCAAAAGCCGCGTCTTTAAAATAAAAATTTCTGGTTTTCGAGGCGGCCATTCGGGGGTCTGGGCGCATGAGAAGCGAAAGAACGCTATTCTCGCGATTACGAAATTAATTCGAGAAACTTTCTTTGATGCAGGCTTGAGAGACTTGCAGGATGAAACTATCGCGCTTGAGATCTTGGGGGGCGATGAAATCTCTAGCAATGTCCCCAATTCCGTTCAACTTCGGTTTGCCACGACGAGAGGTGCCCAACTAGACGCTCAACTCCAAAAAGCTACTCGAGTACTTCGCGAGAGAATGGAAATTTGGGGAGAGCCTAATGGAGTCGTTAGCCTTGAAGAAGAGGAAGAAGTACGAAGTGCCCGTGGTATCCCAGTCCCTGAATTGCTAGAAGTCGTAAGAAATTTAGAAAACTTCGAATCTTGGAATCAGAATATTCTCGTCCCTGGGAGAGATTATAGCCACGACGTAGCCACTTCGTCTCACCTTGGATATCTATCCCTTCGCATGGGCGAAACCATGGGGAAGCTGGATATGGTCGCTTTCATTCGTTCTTTTTCTACCCTTGAGAGGACGACTTCTTATGAAACTGCGATGAGGCTATTGCAGAGGACCTTATCTGACGTGCAGATTTCAGATCACCTCTTTGCCGATCATTGGGATTCTGACGTTTCAACGAACCGTATGGTCGGTGTGTATCGAGAGATTCATCCCGGCGCGACGATATGCAAAGCCCCTGGGATTTTGGAAAGTGCTTTCTTCGCTGCTCGTGATCCGCAGTTAGAGATTTTATCCATAGGCCCTCAGATCATAGATCCCCACACCAACCGAGAGCGTATCGTGATCTCAAGCTGGGAACGAACGATCCTCCGCGCTGACAAAATGCTCATTAGACTTGGTTCTCTATCGAGCAGAAGAGTTAGTGCGGGCGGCGGTGGATGCGGCCCTCAGGTCACTGGTGGCGGGGGTAGTTCGGATGACGACACACTACCCGCGAACTAACGGCCAACTCTTGACCTACTCCGATTAGTTTTCGACCGATCCCACGCAAAGCTGGTAACTTTTTCGACCGAAAACCGCTTTTTGTTCGCCGTTCCGCTGGCACACCCCTTGCTCTTCTTATTCTCAAGGCTCAAGACGAGCCGCAACAGGGAGAGCAAAAATGAAATCGTCGAAATGGGCAGCAACCTCTTTAATGGCTTTATTTCTCGTTACGGCGGCTTTCGCGGATGAAGTGAGTTCGGTGAAAGCAACCTCAGGCGAACAGATCGAAGTCTCCAATGACGAGCTGGCGAAGTCCTATGTGGCTATGATGACTAAGGCCCATGTGCACGCGAACGGCTCTAGCTATGCCATCAACGACGATGGATCGATCACGATCAATAATCCGGTATTTCACTACGACGGCGAAGCGTATCCGTTTGTGAGTGACTTTCATGGTTCTGACAGCGACAAAGACTTTGTTTGCGCCTTTTTTGGATTTAGCCACGGAGTTACTTCCGAATCCCACGATCTTTCATTCGGATCAAAGTTGGTCGTTATGCAGGCGGGTGGTCAACTTCAACAATTATTTTCTGCCCAGCAATATGTTCACAGAGCTATGCTCAGTTTGACATGCCGAAATTAAAATCGAAAGGGTTGAGGGCTTGATTGGTATCGATCCACGGGTCGATACCAATCTCTTTTTGTGTCCGAAAGTAGTACTGACTATTTCACCGCTAAATGAGTTGCTAAGAATTTATCTGCAATCTGTTGATAGGTAGTCGCAAACTTTTCAAGAGCAGCGACCTTTTCAGTGATATTCATCGTGATGACTTGAGGCTTTCCGCCTTTTACGACCTGAGCTTTGCAAACGACACCGGAGTAAAGATCTCCGAAGCTCTTGATCGACCTCTGGGTGACTTTGGCTTTAGCGCTAAGCTCTTTCAAGCCTTCGAAACCCTTTTTCTGAGATTCTTTTAACTCACTTTTGAGCTGGGTTTCTGATCGAGTCGCAATTTGGTCTAACGTTTCAAGCTCACCAAAAAGACGGGCGTTTTCGGCGACTAATTGGGGAATGCAATTTCCCTCAACGTCCGTTCCCTTCTTTTTAAGTGAATTGGCCGAAGCATCGGCGATAAAGATAAGGCTAAAAAGAGCTACAAAACTAATGATCCGCATTCCATCCCCCTCGGCCCACAACAGGAGCCACCTCTGGTCAAAGCAAAGCAAATGCCAAGAAAAAGCATGCCTAACTAGTTTACCAGGAAGGGCGATAGTGACAAATTTGGCGTAAAGGGTGCCGTCCCTAGTACGTACGCATTAATTACAAAGGACCGGAGAGCTAATAAGGCTCTCCGGTCCAGTTGCTTTGTCTCTAGTTGATTATTGGGGCGTCCCGAAGTCGAGCACCCAATAGAGGTACGGATCAGATCCTCCGCACTGGCCGATCCCCGCATTTACGTTCTGAGGATCGAGAATCGCTTCGCGATGGGGAGGAGAATTCATCCACCAGTTCACCGCAGCCTCCGGAGTCGAGACATCGCCCGAACCGTAGTAGATATCTTCCGCCCAATGGCGTGCGTAATATCCTTCACGGGCGATTCGAGTGCCTGGACTCACCCCAAAGAGGAAGTGATCGGAGGTGTGTTTAAGGGCTTCGTTCTGAGAGTGCTTAGTAGCGGCATCCGATAGCCTTTGATCTAAGATCAAAGCGGGAATTCCTCGGCTAGTACGTTCCTGATTGATTAGCTCGAGAACGCGGCTTTCTCCTCCGGTTGCCCACTTAGGAAGTTGATCCCACAACCCAGCGTTCACCTTCTGTATGTGCAGACCGTGCGGTACATAGATTCCCCCATCGCCCATCAGCCAAAGGGTTTCTCCTGGCCGCTCGATCTTTATTCCGGATGTTGCGTCGGATCCTCGATATGCTTCTTTGAAGGCAGTTTGGGTGTATCCATCGCCGTTGTTCAAGGTCCAGTTGTTCCCATCTTCCAGGCTATAGCGGCTAATCGCTCCATCCGGATTTCGAAACATCAGATCCATTCTGTCATCGAAGTGTCCTGCCTTGAAGTAAGTGAAAAGCGCCCCATGCGCGGAAAGTTCAAAGTGGTCATTTAGCAGTCGGACGTGCATGCCTCTTGAGGAATCGAAGAGCTCGGCGTAATTATTCGTACGGTCTGATTCTATGAAGTAGTAGGAGACGACTCCGTTAATGGTCTCCGACCACCTTGGTGCCGAGCCCACTTCCACTCTTGCCCGATGAAAGTATCCCCCTTCGTAGAAAAAATTATTATGAACGATTGTCGCCTGCGCGAGCGAGCTCGCGACAAAGCAAATCAATGCGATTGCTGTTTTGTAATTCAAGATTACCCCCAAGTTGTTTGCGCGACCGAAAAAATATTTTGCAAGCGATGTGCCACGCCGACTTTGTTCGTGGAGGGTAGGGGAACGTCTCTTTTTAACTTCGTAGTGGTGACAAAAAGATTTTTCAGGGACAAAAGGATCCCGAAGCTTGTCCAAAGAATCTAAAAAAATACACGGTCGTTAAAAGAGTAACGTTCCGAAGTTGGAACAAATTTCGTCCACTTCTCAACGCCCCCCTTATTGTGTCCGAAAAAGAACCGATACTCGCTCCGACTTGAGCCTTGTGGTCCCATTTTGTCCCGGTTTTTCTTCGGCACGGCAATTGCTCTAATAACTTTCAAGCGTTCATAAGCAGTAACCAACTAGGGAGAGCACATGAAAAGATATTTTGGCTTAACGGCAGCATGGTTGACGCTGGTTAGCAGCATCGCCTTTGGCTACGCCTACACCGGTACAAAGAATAGCTGGTTTTACCCAGGAGGATATTTTCTAAATATGGATGGAGTCGGGTGGACGGAGACCCAAAATGGGCATACCGCTTTTAGTTTTCGACAGCTAGCGAAGACTTCGGAGTACGTGGAGATCTATGACGACAGTCGGCACATGCACGTTCGTATCCATGATAGCTTTTTTGAGTTGCGTTTGGATAGCGCCGTTAATTTCACCTTCTTTAAGAATGGCGGGTGGGACGATAGACGCATTTTGCGCTTGAACCCAGACGATTCAGTGAATTACTTCGAAATGGGTACTGGAGGCATCTGGAAATGGCATTGGTGGGGTTCGAACGATCCCAAGCTTTATAAGGAGATCGGACGAGGCGGAGATTTCATCCTGCTATACGATGCTCAGAACGACGTTCACATCACCATCTTGGATGGATCTTTAGATGGAATTTTAGTGCAGTATCGCAAAGGGCCAGAAGTCTCTGGTCAGAGCGACTCTGTCATCAGTCGCTTGGCGGCATGGCTCTAATTGATTGAAGAGTTAGTAAGGGGTGGTTGGCTTTTTTAACGGAATGCCGACTGCCCCTTCTTATTTAGCTATCTGAGCCCCATTATTCACCGCCGAACTTTCCCAGCGCGCTTCATCGGGAAAATAGGTCCACCGAGGCTGCTTTTTCTCCTTATCAAGCTTCGCATCTTCCTCTTCGGTTAACGAGTATTGATAGATATGAAGTATCGGCTTGGGATTGCCTTGGTTATCGCGCACGAACTCTAAATGGAACTCTTGATAGCGACCTTGGCTGGTCGTAAGCCCTATATGAACTGACCACCAGTTGCGGTCGTTTTGCACCCAGTCAGCAAGTATCCGCTTGGCGTGGAAAATTCCATTGCTCCACTCTTGGCGTGCGTCGGCGTCAAATTCTCTTCGATGAAAGAAATAATGCCAGGCCCATTGGGAGAAAACCTCGCGAATCTTAACGATCCCGATGTGAGTTTCTACCGAATCGATACGGTCGTGGCGTTGGGCGAACCCGAGCCTCTGCATCCTTTCCCACAGTATTGTAGAATCCCGGCGATTTACCCAGCCTAGGTACGACTCAGTAAACAGTACAACTCGGTACTGGATATTAGCTTCGCCAGTGGCTTGATCGATTACCTTCCGCGCACAAATCCTTCGATCCGTGTGGTGACCTTCATAGTCTGGTCGGGCATAGCGATCGAGGATGGCGGGTAGTCTCGCCATTCCTAGGTTAGGATCACTTAAGTCGACGCTATCGATTTCTTTTGAGTATTTGTGCGCTAGGGCGCTGGATCTCGCGTAAGGAGCCGCAACGCTAGTGAACTGACAAAGTAAAACGCTTAATGCTAGCCAACGTTTCATGGAGAGTTTGAGATAATAAAAAGGGCCAGTCGACTTCGTTACCTACTGTCGACTGACCCCAATACTTATTCTTTGTTCTTTTTCTTCTCTTGAGCCGTCGTGTACTCGGTGATCCTGTCGGCATCGTCTTTAATGCTAATCAAGAAGTCAGAGACAACCTTTGCGAAAGCGTCAGTCTCTGCGACGGTCGCTTTGCCGGTCGTGTAGTGCTTCGAGATTGCTTGAATGATGTTGTCGGATTCCCCGACCACTTTTTCAATTCTCGCGACGAACTTATTCTTTCCCGGTCCTTTTACGTATGCCGTGATAGCGGCACCCATTAGCTGGAAGTCGTGACGGGTTTCGTTAACCCCGCTCTGGGTGGAATTCGGGTTTGGGCTGAATTGCCAGTAGTCGTTCATCTCAGCGCGTTTCTCGTCCGCATCGTCATACTTTACGCCTTTGATGGGTAAGTTCTTTTTGTCTTTGCCGTATACGCCAGGGGCTTGCACTTTGGAGAGTTCGCTAAATTCGTTGATGTAATATTTAGTGAAAGTTGTCTGGCCACCGTGGAATGCAGCGAGCATCGTCACTTGAAAGAGAGCATCGTCCCAGTTCATGTGAGGCTTCGGCACCATCGCGCGAAATTGTTCCGCGGTATAGATCGCAAGGAAGTTCGAAGCTACACGCTGAGTGGGATTGCTAAGATCTTCAATGCTCAACGTTTTATCGTCCGCATTGGAGGCGCCCAACATTTGAATCAAGAGGCTATAGAATTTTGCTAATTCCGTATCCTCATCTTTTGTTGAGATATCGCCCAAGTGTTCTAAATAAACTCGGTCTGACCAGTCTCCGACCTGTCCCGTAGTCCAACCGTAACTGCGTCCGCCTTCAGCGGCGTTGGGGTAGTTGATATGAACGTTGTAGTTTTTCTTACTCAACTTCACAGAAATTCCGCCGCCCGCTTTTAGGACGACTTCGTTGGTGCTGTGATGCTTGGGATCTACGGCTTCATCCTGCATCTTTTTTCCGAGCGTCGAATGCATGAATTCGTAATAGGTTTTTTTGCCTGCCAGATCACTCAGATCGTAGTTAGGGGCTGTTGCCTGAGGCAGGATTTTGAGGGGAAAGTCTTTTGCGACTAGCTGGGTACAGAGGCCGAGAATGAACCACAGGAACCACTTATTTCGGAACATGGTGCTTTCCTTTCAATAAATAATTTCAATAGGTTGCAACGCGTCCCGCAGTAGGAACCAGGTGTTCGTGCTTAGAGAATCTCTCCTTGAACGCCATCAAACCATTGGTTGAGCTGTATGTGAATTACCGCCCAGCGTCAACTCCGGGGGTGAAACAGGCAAAATGCATGGCGCGCAATCCATCCAGTGTCAGTTGCGAGTAGACGGAAGAGACTGGTAAATCCATTTCTCTCGGACCTTGCGCCTTACGGTGAGCCTTGCGCCTCTATCTCGGCTAGCATCTTACGAATTCCAGCCCGAACTTTAACGACCTGGACTACTTCTACGTTGGTAGGGTGTGAGGTAAGGAGAAGGATCGGGGCGCCTCTCCAAGGAGCACGGAAGATGTGGTGGCTACCACCTGTATTTCGCGGAGTTCCCCAAATCGCTGAACAAATACTGAATAACTGATGAAACCGAAGGTTGTGGGGAGACTCGAGCTCCTCTAGATACTCTTGCCCGTAACGTAGCAGGACTCGCCGTTGCTCCTCGGTAATGGGAAAACGGGTGGTTTCTACGACTTCTACTTCGGACTCGCCTTCACTCTGTTGTGCGTTTTCTCGTTTCGCTCTCCTACGACTGAGCGCGGGGCGCATCCCTCCCGTTTCCGGAACTAGCTGGCCCATTCGTGCTGGCTCGAGTGGAGAATTTCGAGGCGCTGCTTGCTGTAGTTTCGCTTGCTGTTGGTGATAAAGCTTTTGAATCCCAACTCCCTCTCGAATTAACGAAAGTCTAAAAGATTCATAAACCTCATCCCCGGAGAAAGTTATCCGATCGGATTTTAAGACGTAGCGGAGCATCTCAATGACAATTCTTCGATGCGCTGGCTTGGTAACATTCTGGCGCTCCAAAAAATTATCTCCGTGTTCATTGATGATCTCACTAAACCTGTCTTCCTTTTCCATCATCGAGTTCCGGAGGGGTTTCTTGTAATCGATGACGAAGGGATTGAAAAATTTATCCCGAAGGACGGTATAAATCTGTTGGTCAGTTACCTGGTCTTTTATAGAAGCGACGAGCCTTCGCCGCGTCTTGCTGCCGTCAGTTGCAACAATGTGATTGGTGTCGAAGTCGAGGAAGAGGTCGGTAAACGTCGCTAAGTGATCTTTTCTGTGCGAACGAACGAAGGCATTAAGCTTTCTTCCGTTGCGTTGGCCCAAATAGGCATCTTGCAATTTGGGATCTGTGGGAAACGCCGTAACTTCGGGGAAGGTCATAAGGTGCTCTAAGAGGCGCTCATTGGTGGAGGCAGTGAGCGTACCGTCCATCCAAGGACGAAGTTCGTTGATAAGCAACTGTCTAGCTGCCCTAAGCCCGGTGGGACGTTTAAAAATTCGCGCCACTACTTCACAGAGGTAAGGTTGGTCGGCAGAGTAGCAAGGGTCGGAAAGTAATACTCCCATACTGGGGAATAGGTCGTCGTTTTGAGCGTCCAGCCATTGCAGGGCATCTACTACCTCCGCCATGGAAGGTCCAAAATCTTTCGAGGCTACTATCTGATCAGCGCTTCCTTTTGAAAAAGGGAGATTGTCCCAATCGAGGGAAACTTCGGCAGGAGGTTGAGCCCGCACGACCGTTCTCCAACAAAAGAAATTAGCGTGCGATACCCCCGAGAAAAAGAGGCCCAAGGCTAAAATGGCTCGAATCAAAAGTAACACAGGGCTCGGCTATAGCATGGGTCGTATCAGTATTGAAGGGTGTTTTATCCGTTTTGGTAAGAGAAGTGTGGACTTGTAGGCTATTTCTTATCTACTTCCTGTCCTCTAATGAGGACGTGCCAGCGGACGACATCCCACGCGTTGTGGATTCCCACCAAAAGGAGGATGAGGGTGGCACTTCCTGCCAAGAACGGAGCTAAAACAGGATGGGAGTAAGTAAGAACGGTCGAAACACAAAGTAGGCCATAGGCAGCTAAGGGGAGGAACACGTGAAACGCGGTATCTTCAAATACCGGTTTGTAGACGGTATGCCGCTTTATCCGATGGCCTGTGCGAAGCACGTACGTGATTCCGGCCAAACCCATAAGGCCTATTAAGACTGAACCGAGTGGCATTCCATTCCAGGGGGCACTGGTAATCGCAGAGACAATGAGCACCATTCCAAAGTGAACGAGGGTGGGAGTGGTATAGGAATCTCCGGTTTGGGCATCAATCATACCGGCGGGTACCCCCGCTAACAGTGTCATGACGACAAACTGAATCGCTATCAACGCTCCTGCCGCGGAACCGACGATCACGTAAAAATTTTCCCATCCGTTGAGCGTTGTCATAACCTTCTCCGACTTTTTACCAAACGACTCTTCGCATTTGTCGAAAAGGTTTACTCGGTAACAAAAGACCCATTCGCCGTCAGTTCATCGATGGCTTTCAGCGCACACAAGTGACAAACGCCAGCGTGTGGGGCCATGATCACACCGTCAGTGTTACCGCATCCGATACAGGGGGAGCCACTGAAAAAGTCAGCGTAAGCGTCGTCCTCTTTGGGTTTTGCTTTCTTCGCTTTTGGCTTGGACCGGACCTTCTTCACAAACTCTTCGTAGGTAATGCCGTCATCCATTTCGGCTTTCGACATCAGGATGTCGCGGTGCACTTGTGCACAGTAGTTGCAGACTCCAAGGTCTTTAGTTAAAGCAGCAACCGTAATCTTGTGAGTGACATCGTTGCCAAAACAGCAAACACAATTAAGCCCCTTTTGGGAGGGACTCAGTTTTTCTATTGCGATGAAGGTAATGGGTTGATCCGGGTATTCTGCGGCGAACGTTCCCACCCATCCCATTCGTAGGGCAACCCAGCGAGCCAATAGATCGGCATCAGTAAGAGAAATCGTGAATTTTTTGGTAGCTACGAAGTCTGTTAACTCCGGCATGCTCTCGTATGCTTTTTTTACTTCAGCACAGGCTTTGTCCGCCGATCGATTAAACCAAGGCCATAACCAGGTATCATCGTCGGGATTATAGGTCCCCGCTATTTCCATTGCACTTGAGGCGATGGGCTTTTGGGTTTCGGCATCCAGAAATTCGAATGTCTTTTTCGTAACGTCGACAGCGTAAAGACCCGGGTTAATCTTGGGACCAAAATCCTCTTCTTGCTCGACTCTCTCGCAGCGGACCAGGACGCGCACATTATTGCGCGCCATCTCTAGGAGTTCGTCGTCCGGAATTTCACTCTTTATCGAAACTTCGTAATCTGACATAGGAAAAAGACTAGCATGGGAAGCGAGGAGAGATCAAACGGACAGAGGCGTGAATTTTAACCAAAAAAATCCCCGCCAGCTTTCCATGAAAAGCTGGCGGGGTAGGTTGATTAGGCTTTGGCGAACTTTTTCGCGTAGAAGGCCAGCACCGGGAGTTGAGGCGTTTTGCCGTTAGCTCCTGCGATGATGAGGTAGACCCAGAGGGCCAAACCGCTTAGGCCGAAGAGCATATTCATAATCGGGAA
>JBBQIT010000102.1:0-10216 GCA_038325205.1 Bdellovibrionota bacterium | reverse complement strand
CTCTTCTCTTTTCTTAAAGCGCTAGACACTTATCAACTGGATATAATCCTGGCCGAGTTAGTACCAGAAATTGGACTGGGGAAAGCTATCAACGACAGATTACGCCGAGGCTCTTTTTGATTAACTGCTGACGGCACTTCGCAGGCTAGGCAACAAATCTCTTTCCGGAATTAAAAAATAAAAAGTAGAGCCTTCCCCCAAAACCGACTCCACCCAGATGCGGCCGCCGTGGCGTTCCGAAATTCTCTTACAAATGGCCAGACCGATTCCCGTCCCGGGGTATTCTTCTTTGGTATGCAGCCGTTGAAACAATTTAAAGATACGATCTGAAAATTCAGCGGCTATTCCAATCCCATTGTCCTTAACTACAAACTTCCAAGCATTCTCGCAGCGCTCGGCACTAATATGAATGCGGAGGGGCTCTCCCGGTTTTCGGTACTTAATGGCATTTCCGATCAAATTTTGCAGCAGCTGTCCCAGTTGAATCGGATCGGCAAAGACCACCGGCAGATCTCCCACCGTCACTTCGGCCCCACTCTCGCGGATCGGGTCGCCTAGCGTCTGGAGCACGCGTTCTAACACTTCACCGACCCCGGTAACTTCAAACGAGTCTGTCTTGCGATCCACGTGCGAATACGTCAGTAAGTCGTCGATGAGACTGTGCATTCGCAGTGCCCCTTCCACTGCATAACGAATATAGTCATCGGCTTCGACATCGAGGCGGCCTTGATACTTTCGTTTGAGCATTTGCACAAAGCTCGTGACCATGCGCAAAGGCTCTTTCAAATCGTGCGAGGCCACATACGCAAACTGTTCTAAATCTTTATTCGACCTAGCTAACTCACCTGCTTGATGTCGTAAGCGGTTCTCGACCTCTTTTAGTCGAGAGATGTCGATCATCACCCCGACCATCCGAACGGGACGGCCGTTAGCGTCGAGAATGACGTGCCCTCGATCTAAAATATCACGGGGACCGGTGAGTTGGCCAAACCGGTACTCTTCCTGCCACTCCAACTTTCCAGAATCCAATACTCCGCAAAACGAATTCCAAACGCGATCTCTGTCGTCAGGATGAATTTGGTCTTTCCAATGATTAAGATCTGCCACCCGCTTACCCGGTTCCATCCCAATTAAACGATAGAAGCCGTCGTTGTGCCAGACCTCGCCCGTCTCCAAATTCCAATCCCAAACCACGTCGTTAGTGACGCGGGCTAAGGTTTCAAATCGTTCGTTACTATTTCTGAGGTCACTCGTTACCTTTTTCGATTGCGTAATATCGCGAAACACTGCTACTGCCCCGATGCGACATCCCTTCCCATCGTCGATAGGTTTGGCGTCCACCCTAATGTATCTTCCTTCCGGATGAATTTCGTTGCGCACGAGCAACTCCATATCCAATACGGTTTCTCCCTGAGAAGCCCGAGAGAGCGGAAGTTCCTCGGTCGGTACCAGGGTCTTTCCATCGGGCAGAAATAGGCCGTAGTACTCGCTCCATGCGGTTGGCGCCCCTTCGAAGAGGGGTCGTCCACAAATCTGTTCTGCTGCCGCATTAAAAAGCATGAGCTTATGATCTAGCCCCACCACCGCTACCCCTTCGGCCATGTTCGCCATAATTAGCTCAAGTAGCTGTGTCTTGTGGCTTAGCTCGGTTTCGGATTCGGTTAAGCGATTGGCTCTCTCCTCCAGCGCTTTGCTGCGCTCCGCCACTTTCTCTTCCAACGTTTCGTTTAGTTTACGAAGCGACTCCCCTTGGGCCATCAGCTCAGCGTGAGCGCGCTTTTGCGTGACAAAGAGAAACAGCAGTGCGGATAAGTCCGCACCTAGATCCAAAAGATGCCAACCCCACCAGGCGCCGTCCCAGACAGCCACAGAGTGAGACAGCGAACCGGAAGCGGCACATAACAGACAGAGCACCGCAAAGAGCAGATCTTCGGTCTCTTTTAAACGGCGATAGCGAAGCACAAAGAAGCCGGTCCCCATCAAAAAGAGAAGTCCACTAAAGCGAGTTAGCGCCCTTGCCCAAAATCCATGCTGGCTGGGAATCAGAAAATTCCAAAGCACCGGGGAATATAAAACAGCGATCCCAAATCCTAGCGTCCCTAGCAAAACGGCAGCCGCAATCACCCATACCCAGAAGTCATCACGAAGACGCCGCCGGGGAAGCCAAACCAAGCAAGCGAAAGAGCCACCCACGACCAGACTGATTGTTTTAAACCAAGCGAAGGAATCTGCGGGTTGAACCGCGGAATTGAGAACGTCCAGAGTTCCCATCACGGTGAGAGTGCAACAGAGCCAAAGATAATGAGAGATCTCACGCCGACGGGCTTCGTGGGTGAGGAGGATCGCAGCAACCAGAAGTGCGGTAAATCCGCCAAAAGATTCGACGACGGTGTGGATGGGATTGTTAACCCAACTAAACGAGGGCATTAATTTAAAGAAGAGATATTGGATGAAGGCCAAGAACAGGCCTCCGCCCACAATGAAAATTCCGACTTCGCGCCCCCTGATACCCACCGAGCGACTCAGCATAAAAACCCCGATAGCAACGCTGTGGTGGCGGATAAGGAGAAACACTAGTCCAAATAGCTTTGAAAACCAATCCGTAGAAGTAAGACCATTTTAATCTCTTTGATCCCGTAGACTTACGGCGCAAACCTTGAGAAGTTTGCTATAATTTAGTAAAGTGCGTCTCTCCTCAAAAACTTTTCAGGAAAGGTCCCAATGCCTGTAGCCCTATCGCCAGAACTGATGATCTTGGCCGCCGCGGCGGTGCTTATGCTAGGAATCTCGATCTTTGTGATCCGAAAAGTTCTACATTTTCTCTTCGTCGTTAGCGTGATCATCGTGGCTGGCTACATCGTCGTAACCAAAGTCCCGACCGTGAGAGCAAAGTATTGCGGAAACTCCAAAGTGGTCGAAGCCTCCATGCCATCCTGGATCTGCCGCTAAATCGACCAGAGGTCGAAAAGGTATTCGTTACCTTTCCGACCTCAATCCTTTGTTAGGTCGAAAAGGTAACGAATACCTTTTCGACCTCCGTCGGCCGTTTTTCGCCTAGCTAATTACCCTGGTGACGTAAATTGTCATGTGGAATCAAGTGTTTATGCTTGATTTATAATGCGCCATATCATATACTCTCCCTCTACCTTTTCGAGCGCGATTCCTTTTCATTAAAATAAATTTTTTGGGGGCAAAACAAATGATGGAGCGATCTGTCCGATTCATCGGGGCGATTCTGGGGTTTGTGGGCTTTCTCGCAATGCCGGCAGCAGGCGAGCAGCCGACGATCGCTCCTTTTCCTGGCTTCATCGACGCTCAAGTCGAAGCGCTTCCTATTCCCTTAGCGGATCGCACTGTGGTCGTAGGGCTTGGTGCTGGCCATGTCGATATTACGTTAACGGGCATCGAGCTTAGGTCCGATCGCTTCGTCAGCCAAAAAGCAGGTATTCTTCTCCACTATACGGTGGACGGACCTGAAGTCCCCAACGGATTTAAAAACGGAAAAATCACCAAAACCCGAATGAAGTTTAGTTTCGACGCCGTCATGAACACTCGGGATGGAGTCCCCCTCGAAATTCCGCTTCCGCAAAAATTAAAATTTCGAATTCAGGCCGGAGAAAAGACTGATGTCACTCTTCTCGAGCGCGAAGAGACCGAGAAGTATCTTTCCCAACTCGTTAACGACACCATGACCAATGAATACGTCGCCGCTCACTTCAAAGACGTTGAGATCCTCAATGTTCCCGATGCGGGAAAAGGAATCCTCAAGCCCTTAATCGACAATGCCCGTATTGATCTTTTGGCTCAAAACAAGGCGAAAATCCTAGAGCAGCTCAAAGGACCTATCATGAATGAATGGCTGGCCTCTTTGACCAAAAACTTTTCCCTCCCGCTGTACGGAAGTTCTCCGCTTGATCTTCAATTGGAGACTTCCCAAGGGGCCGCTCCTATGTGGCGCTTAAGCACGGCGCGC
Source organism: Bdellovibrionota bacterium (assembly GCA_038325205.1). Classification (GTDB taxonomy): domain Bacteria; phylum Bdellovibrionota; class FAC87; order UBA2466; family UBA2466; genus JBBQIT01. Next base: position 6,243 of record JBBQIT010000102.1, on the reverse strand, counting down.
CCGGGAAAATTTGAGATGCTTCCTTTGGCCCAAGCTCAATTCCAGGGCTCTCGTCGAGGATCGGTTTCCGTCTCTTCGAAGGCCATGTCCTTTTTTCTTACGGACTATTTAAAGAGCTTAGATAAGTCTCCCGAGAAAGGAGCCGTCTATTGGCTCCCTTCCGAAAACGAGCAACAGAGCGCCGAACTCGCAGGATTCTTTCAAATGTTTGAAAATAGGATTAATAGCAAACAACTCTATCGGATCGGTCTGTCGCTCCAAGGAGAGACTTCGCCGCAATTGCGTCCTTGGCAACTTCGAACCCCCAAAGGAACGTTAAGTTTCTTAAACCTAGACGCCACGTTTTTCTTGATACCCAGCGATGGCCCTAATGCCGAACCGGAACGGGTTGACCTTCAGTTGCGCTTCTCCGCCGACGCCAGTCAGGGCCTTCAACTCGTTAACGTCGACTCGGGAGCCTATACGAAGGCTCGAACTAAAGTGGGAAGCGTCATCCCAAGTTTTCTCAATGTGCCGCAAGCCCTTACCCAGCTAAAAGTGGCTGCGGCTAAGACGCTCTTAAACGCAAAGCTCGCCGAAAAGACGCAGAATCAAGAGAAGGGGCTGGTTCAGATTATCGGTTACCAATGCGAACTAGTACATTCCGAGGACAACCGATTCGGAGACTCTAGCTACGCAGAAGCCATGAAGGTATCGTTTGAGATTCACCCGTAGAACATTTAGCATTTTTTGGTGAGATGGCGCACCAAAGCCTCATGCGAGAAGGGTTTTCCCGTCACTTCTTGGCAAAGATCTTCTGCCATCAGGAGCTGCCCTTTTTTATGGATCTTTTCTCTTAGCCATTCTCTAAGAGGCTTAAACTGCCCTTTGCTCAACTGTCCATCAAGATCCGGAATTTCTCTGTGAGCCGCTTCAAAGAATTGGGCGGCATACATATTCCCCAGCGCGTAAGTCGGAAAGTATCCAAAATCTCCCGTACACCAATGCACGTCCTGCAAACAACCTTCAGCGTCGTTCTTAGGGGTAAAGCCAAACATACTCTTAAACTTTTCATTCCATGCGGCGGGGAGGTCAGCCACTTTAAGCTCCCCTAAAAGAAGCTTCTGCTCCAACTCAAAACGCAAAATGATGTGGAGGTTGTACGTCATTTCGTCAGCTTCCACTCGAATAGGGGAAAGCTCGACGTGATTCATCAGACGAACGAACTCAGCGCAGTCCACTTTCCTGAGCGCCGGCAAATAGACTTGGGCTTTGGGAAAAAAGTATTCCCAGAAAGGCTTTCCTCTCCCCACCAAGTTCTCCCACAAACGGGATTGGGATTCATGGACTGCCATGGAACAAGCTTTGCCCATGGGCAATCCGAAATACTTATCTTCTAACCCTTGCTCATAGAGTCCATGCCCTGCTTCATGTAGCAAAGAGAAAAAAGACGAAGGAAAATAGTTGAGATCGTAACGAGTCGTAATGCGTACATCCTTCGGTCCAAAGCCCGAACAAAAGGGATGAGTCGTCGTATCAATGCGACCGTATTTGAGATCAAAGCCCATCGCTTCCACGGCTTCTTTTCCGAAGGCGAACTGCGCTGCCTCTGACATCGCCGATTTCAATAGTTCAACCGAAGCAGGCGGGCGTTTCGTATTCTTGACTCGCTCGATAAGCGGAACCAGCTCTTTCTTCAGCGCCCCCAGAACGGCTGCCACTTTCGAAGTCTCGGCTCCGGGCTCGTAGTTCGCCATCATGGCATCATAAGGATTTATTTCGAAACCCAAATGGCGACACTCTTCGCGCTTTAGCTCCAATATTTTTTCTAAATGAGGCCGAAAGTGACTAAAATCAGATCGTTTGCGCGCTTCAATCCAAGCTTCGCGACTGCTCGTGCCCGCAACCGCAAGTCGGTGAACCAGGTCGGCCGGTAGCTTAGTAAACCTATCGTAGGCTCTTCGGCACTCGCGAACATTCGCCGCCACCATGGGCTCGTCAATGAGTTTGGACTCTTCAACCGCTATGAGCCATTGGCCAAATTGAGGATTGGTAATTCCTGCGTGAACCGTGGAAGCGATTAGGGCTTTCTGTTCTCCGCGAAGGGCTACCCCCCCCTCCGGAAGATAAGTGGATTCGTCCCAGCCCAATACCGCGTCCACCGAGGTCCAGAGCCCCAAAGTTCGCACTGCCCCTAAAAGTTTGTCGTAAGATTGATTTGCGTTGTCCATCTACCTAGTCAACCGGACGACGCTCGTTGAGGTCAATGATTTTCCGCGTGCCTCGACGCGTCGTTTGACGATTTGAGACGACAAAGACTTGGGCGCCATTGCGATTTTCTCTCGATAGATTGAGTACCCACGAGACAGCACTTACGATGAGAGCCGCCAGGAAAGCGGATCCGAAGGAATCGACAGAAAAGCCCTTAACGAACCATCCCGCCATTTCAAAGATAAAGGCGTTGATAAAAAGAAGGAAGATTCCCAAAGAGAAAAGCGTCAAAGGAAGCGTAAACAGGATGAGAAGCGGACGCACCAGTAAGTTTAGAATCCCTAAGACCGCTCCTGCGGCCAAAGCGGTTCTAAAATTAGCTACATGCACCCCAGAGATAAGCTGAGGGACCATTAAGATCGTTAGCGTCGTTACCAACCACTTCACGATCCATCCCGGAACTAGAGTACGCATATTTGGACACTCCTGTTTGGTCTAAACCACTTAGCAGTATCCGAATTTACGTAAAAGTGAAAGTCATCCCGCTTTGGCGCTTTCGGCATGGTACTCCACGTATCCCGTGACAGAGCCTTCCATTTTGCAGCTGGCTTGAGTGCCTACGATGGAGGTGACCTGACAGCTGCCAATGGCAACTGTTTCGCCACCGGAAGATTTGCGACCGAAGACGCTGACTTCGTCGTTAACCTTCACGCCGTTAACTGCTTGGAGAAGGACCACGGAATTATTGTCGCCCACTTGATAGCAATCAATCACCGGAATCTTAAGTCCTCGGGCTACGCTTGTAGTTCCGGCAGAACCTTGGTCCGCACGGACCAAAGAGTATTCGCCAGCGCCGCCGTAAGGCTTTGCACTTACTTTGACGAGCATATTGCTGTTGCTCACGCGTACGATTTTTTTCTTTTTAGGGGTTAACGTACCGACCAACTTTAACGCTTTGCCATCAAGACCGGTATCGTAGAGTTCGGCCTTAATATCTTTGGCTTCTGGAGCGAGGATAAAAGTTAACCCGGCACCGACATTTCGGCCTTTGAGTCGAATCCACTCCGTCGCATTGCCATTAGGATAACTCACGCCACCCTTCAGCGCTTGACCGGTGGTAAGCTCTTTGGCTCCGTCCACTAAGTAGCTCGAACCGCCCGCAAAGTCGGGATCTTCGTATTTGGCGTAGACCTGTGGGTTATCTTTGAAGGCTCTGTCGTTAATTCTTTTGATGTTGATCGTGTAGTCGCCTTTATTGACGGCCACTTTGGAGGAAACCACCAAGTTGCCCTTGATAAAGTCGCAGACCGAGTTTGTCGTGACGTTCTTCCCAATCCCGTCCTCGGAGATCGAGACCGATAAAGACCGCTTAAGCGAGTCGCAATCCGCTTTTCCCGATAGCTTCTGGGCTACGAAGATAAGGCCTTTCGAACCCATGGCGATCTTTACTTTCGTGTTACCCGAATCGAGGGTCGATCCGACACGAGCTGCCGGCAACGAACCGCAACCCGAAGAAACTGCGATGGTAACCACTGCCACAGTACCCACTACTACATTAACGATTAGCTGCTTCATTGGACCTCCTGCATACAAACGTCATTGAGACACCATCGATCTGAATCTCGTCACCGGGCGCCAAATAACGTGGCTCCGCTAGCGGGACTCCATTGACTTGGACATTACCTAAGACGTTACCTTTGGCTCGGTAAGCGTTTTTTCCTGAGACAACATCGCGTTCAATCGTCAAATAGACCGAACGTCTTTTCCCTGGAACTTTGAGCCATTTCACTTTGCTTCTGCGATGGCTGCCCAACTCGACGACTGGGGCAACCAACGGAAGCACGTCAACCCGATTGAATTTTTTGCGATCAGCGATATTGAATCTACCGACGAGGAACGCTTGTCCTGACTTCTGACAGAATAGGCACATTTCGTCCGTATGTCGCATGCGGTGGCCGCAAGCTTTGCAAAATTTCGCTTTATAAAAACGAATGACTCGATAAGCGAGATAAGCCACTACCAGTAAAGCTAAAACGCTTAAGATCCAGATTCGGTTTCTCGGCCAAAAGTCTCCGGAGACCGGCATCGCTACCGTCGCTTGATCCACCGCGACTTCCTTCCCGTCGACACTTGCTGTGACAGCGAGAGGGAGGTTACCGCCATTGAAGAAGTTGGGCGCGTCTATCGAAATGCCCAAGAGGCGCTCGGGAACAAAACCATTTTGAGGATTGAGAACGCTCAACTGCACGCGGTCATTACCCAGCTTCAAATTCGCTTGGACAATCAATGGGCGAATGTCGTTCTCTAAGATGGCGTTATACAGAATCAAATGAAGATTGATTTTCTTCGACTGCAAAGAAGCTATCATCTTGTCGGAAAGCGAAACGTTTCCCGAAGTGTAGATCCACACCATGGTCGTCGTCTGATCGCTCGTCGCGGTCTCCATCAAACGGGAGAGCGCCTTTTCGTAGCTAGTCGACAAGAGTTTGGGATCGCAACGAAGGCCAATGTCTTCTACATCGCCGATGAGTTGGTGGGTATGAGGCACTTCAAGACTCGTGTTCGTAAACGAAGCGACACTCAGAGTGCTCTTAGGATGCAAAGTCCGCTTTAACTCGGTGAGCTGGGCACCCAAGTACTGATCGATCTTATTCACCTGACAAAGTTGCGAGGCGTCTACCAAAATCCATAGGTTTACCGGCATCGAGTGCGCGGCAACCCCGAGAGATTCTCCCGTCACCGATTGACGAGCTTTGACGTCTATCTTTCCGCTGGGGGCTTTAGTAAGCGACATTTCGCCGGTCACTTTGCCGTCTTTAGCGACGAGATTTCGAAGGACCAGGCTAGCGCCCTCTTTGGTCTCTCCCGTGGTGTAACCCGTGGTGGCTGTGAGAATTCCCGCGACCGCGATGACCACTGCGACCACTAATTTCGTCTTAGTGCCCATGACTCGTCTCCGTTCGTTCCGCTTTTCCGCCCGAACCTGCGAAGCATCGGGAAGTGCTGCTCACTTCTCTGCGGTACTCTTCAGGAAGCATCTTCAACAAGAAGGCTTTCGTGCCCATCGACAAAGAGTCATTGGTCTCTAAAAGCCTAGTCTCGCTCTTGGGACGATACATCTCTAGGATGGTCCCTTTGGTAGTCACTCGAATCTCGTAATCGAAATCATTTTCATTAGTCCACGGAACCGCCGTTAGAATCCCCTTCTCCGATACGCGAAAGTAATTGGCGCCTTCCCAAAGCGGCATCGGCTTCCCAGCGGAGTCATCGACTAAAAACCCAGCTAGACGTCTCAGAGCAGCGGCGTTCGCCGTGGCCTTTTGCGGCTGCATCGCAAGTTTTTCGATATCCATGATGTAATGAAACTCTTCGATGCCATCGGCAAATCTTGCGCGTAGCTTCTCACCCATCACTTGAGTTCCCTGGGAGAACTTGTCCCAAAAACTAACTCGGGGAGCACGTTCCGTTACTCGTTGTGTGATTGCAGAATCAGAGTTGAGCATGGCTTCCCCCGTCGGCATTAGAGTGATGGTGCAAAGAGTAGTCTTCTGAACCAGACGATTCTTTACAGGACAAAACGACAAAGCGATTTCCCATCATCTCAAGTTCGTCGTAATCCAGAAGTTCAGTCTTCTCTTCTTCACGACCGTTCAATTTAAAGTGAGCTCCCGGATCAGCCATCAGCGTAATCCCACCGTTGATTAGAATCCTAAATCCGTCACTGCCCGTCATCGAAGCCGCAAGGCCGCCTGGGGTCAAAACGACATCAGCGTCGATGTCTTTGCCGATACGCTCTAAGCTTTTTCCTATAAGGAAAAGCTCGCCTTGGTGGGGTCCCGAGAAACAGAAAAGAGCCATTCTTGAACTTTTGCGATCTACTTTGCTGGCTTGGATTCCTTCAGCGACGATCTTTTCTTCCGGGCAAAATTCCCAACCGTCCAAAATCTCGTGCCCGTTCGGCGACATCGCGATCACTTTCGCTCGCGGCCGAAATACCATTCTGAGGAAGCCAAAAGCTGCCTTGAAGTAGGCTAATATTTTTCGCGCGCCTAG
>JBBQIT010000101.1:0-10237 GCA_038325205.1 Bdellovibrionota bacterium | reverse complement strand
CGTGCTACTGCTTGAGGGGGTGATTAACTCGATATAGTCGTCGATTTCGTAAACTACATTGGTTCCGGTACGCTTCGTTCCCGAACCTTCTTTAGTATCGATGTTATTGCAACCAAACCCGATAATCCGTAACGTGTCGCCCGAGTGAACGCTCGTTCCCAATTCGCTAACTTGCCCTTTGGTTTCATCGGCAATGTCCTGGTTGAAATAAAGAATCGCGATGTCGTTCGGGTCATTCACTACGCCCGGGCCAAGAACCGATTTAAAAGAAGTGGTGAAGGTTCCGAAGGAACTCACAATCGTGTAAGAACCAGAATCCTTAGTGCAATGGGCCGCGGTGAGAACCGCGCGGCGGCTGATGAAAGTTCCGGTGCAAAGTCCAAGTCCACCGGGAAGAATTACTTTCACGATCGAAGGAAAAGCCGAAGTGGTTACGACGAAGTTAGCGTCGGCGCTAGGAAGACTCGCCGAACCGCCTTTTTGGCAACCGACTAAAAAGATCGTAAGAATATTCATCAGCGCACACAAGTGCGCCGTCCGCAATACGTACCGCATATATCCCTTACCCCAGAATTTTAGATTTGAGTGTCGTCGAGAATGGGCCAATCACCCTTAATCGCCCATCAATCTTTACCGTGAATCTAAGACTATGAATTGCAAGAGGTGGGCCCATTTGGGTCACTTTTTTTAAGTCGTTGAAAGACGGAGAGATTTGAGTGAATTCGTTTAGAATTCACTCATGCGTAAAAACCCTAAACAGCTGCAGAACTTTTTTACGCAGCTCCTACACAATTTAAATATCGCTGGCTTATCGAGGATTTACGATAACCACCAGTTATACACAACACTCTTTTTTGAAGGGGCGTTTTCTAACTCGCTGATGTCTGGCGAGAATTAGCAATTATGAAGCAATTGCTGTAAAAAAATGCTCCATTTTTCATATTTCACTTTCGTGTCGTCACGCCTAACGAGAAATTTTTGGCGTAGCTAAAGCGATGATCTTGGATTGATTCTATCCGAATGGGTAACTTAGCGTCTTAGTGCTGTACCGCAAACTCCACAAACCGCGAATCTCGCTTACTGGGAGTGAAGCTCCCCTTCGGATAGTTCATAGAGACACAATGGATGTTGCCATGGCCGTTGTCCGCCATCGAACGCGTGTACACGCCAATCGCATTAAGTCCCAAGTCTTGGTAAGCCTTCACCGCCGCGGTATCCGAACTGATCCCCATCTGAGGAACAAAGATCGTTCCGTTCACCAAAAGGGTATTCATGTAGGTTTCGAAATTGTCTCCGGTCGAAGGGATCATGTGAACAGTATAGCCCCTGCCCTTTAAGATGCTGGCGAAGTTCGCATTGTCCGTTAGCACCTCTTTGCCCATCATGAACTTAAGTCGTTCGTCGATATCTCCAATACCGCCGGTGTGATCCAAAATTGTGACCGTCTTACAGGCAAAATTCTTTTTAAAGAAAGTCTCTGGATCTTTCATCGCGGCAACTTCTCGCGCGCGTTCCGCAAAACAGTTGGCTTCTAAATCAAAAAGAAGACTGCCTCCGCGAAAAACAATCTGCGAGCTCGTCATAGGAAGCGAAAGCGCTTTCGCAATGACGGCATCCGGCTCAAAATTTTGTGTGTAGATGGAGTTAACCAAACCAAACGTGGGATTATTCGATCCGTCGGTCGGCGCTATATAGACGGGGAACGGGAGTGAATCTCTTGCCCAAATCACATTCCCGGTACCGTCCACTTGAAGAAACTTCAATCGATCGCCAAGATAACCACCGAGTTCGTTTTGGATTTGGTCGGCTTGAGAAGGGTCAGTGACGTAAATGATGAGAGTCACTCCCGCCGGTAAATTTTTTGCCGTCGCTTCGCGAAGTCCCGCAAGCTCAAATTCGTCTTCACCACTAAGTGCTACGTAACCCGTGTTTTCAATTTCGCTGAAAGGTCGTACGGGAGACCAATGCGTACTCGGCACCCCTTGATGGGTTTGGTTCCACTTGGTGGCCCACCTCAATTGGGCCGCGGTTCCTTCATGGGTTTGAGAAGCTAGAGCTGAAAAGGTAAAAAAGGACGTCACTACAAGAAAGCAGAGCACGCTAAATTTCATTTTTTCCCCCGTTATTAGCGAATGGCACCACATTCACCAATTTTCGACAAACTCAGCGCGTTACTGATTGCCGCCGTTGGAAATGGGGACTGAGCACCAAGGGATATCCAAAGAGCGCAATCCGGATTCGAAGATCAGCTTCTGAAGATCACCGACAAATTTTCGCCCGGAAGGGATGTGCAACCGCTCGGTACGTTTGTGTGCGTCTAGAATCGTTGGCCCGAATGACGCCATATAAATACCTGGTTTTCGAAGCCCTAAAACCCCCGGTTCGATAATGCCGCGCGCTCCGACGAACTTATATTCCGGAAGCCTTTCCCGAATCACTTGATAGAGCCAAGAATTGTGATCGGCTTTCCAGCCGATGCTCGTCATAGGAGTAGCTGTCTGCACCCCAAATCCAAAAAGGCCCATTTGCTGAGTGTATCTCGCCGTAAGTCGTTTTAGCTCATTCATGGAAAAAGAGCGGACGAGAAAAGCCACTTCAAATTGGCCATCTGGTTTGAGGGACATGGTGTAGGGTTGCCCGTAACTTTCGATGGAATCAGCGTAGCGCGCATCGGTTCCCAAGATAGACGTCGGCAAGAGAGCCATTTTCGCAAAGACCATCGAGACATCTCTAAAGGCGGCGCCCGTTTTTGCGTTTGTAATCGTTATTTCATTCACAGTCTGTTTGGCTTCGGCTTCCTCGGCGTATTGGGGCTTCCCCTTGAGAGCCTCAAGGCCTTCTTGGGCAGCGACCTTAAGCTGTTCCATTCCCGTAAGAGATCCTATTTTGTCAGTCAAAAACCTTTTCGGTACGGCAAGCTTAATGGAAGCCGTTTGGGAGAGTCCACTTTTGTGCGAAGTGACTTCATACACCACCGCTTCGGTGAGCGGATTGTGGCCGAGTCTTTGGTTGATGAAGCTAATGAGCCAAGGTAGCCAAACGATCGCATTTCCAAGCTTCCTATGAGCAAGAATTCCCATGTGTCCGCCCTTAAGCCCATCGACTACTATCTCGATGCCAACGTAGCCCTCAGGAATCGAAGAAACGGGAAACGTTAAATTTCCTGCAGCAGAGAGCCCATCCACGGTCTGGCTGATGAAGGTATCTCCTTCTTCGGAGTCTAGATTAAGTAGAGTGAAGGTGCGGTCCAGCTCCTCAAAGTCTGTTTTCTCAGCGCCCGACATTTCCATCTCTTCATCACGCAAAAAATAGAGGTAAAGCGTGGGATGCTCGAGTTCGGGATGCAGCAAGTAGGTGAGCGCGCAAGCGGCTCCGAAGGTATTGTCCAACCCTAAATTTTTTTCGTTCCCCGCGTGGTGAAGGTAATCCCCGGTGATTTCAACCTTCGATCCTCGTTCATAAGCCGCTCTGATTTGGTCTGGCGTAGCTTTTGGGTCAGCGAGGTTCGGCACAATATCGACGTGATTTTGCAGGCCGATGGGTCTGTCGGACTTGCCCACGAATCGTCCCGTGGCAGGCACGATGACGAGTCCGTTCTGATAACTGTCTCTTTTCATTACCAAGCGGTTATTCCACCGCTTTCCATTTTGTTCGGCAGCAAATTTCAAAATGGATTCCATCACCGCCGCTTCTTCAAAGGAAGGTCGGTGATGGGGGAGAAAAACCTGCTCCATCACTAAGATGGTATCGGCGAAGTAATCCGCGTGAGCGGGCGCACAAATTCCCGTCAGAAAAACGGCTATCAGAACTAAGGTACATCTCATAGGGGCCGGAGGTTTACCAAAGGTGAAAGAATTGCGCAACTAGGCCAGCGTCAGACGTGTCTAACCAAATGAAATCGCAATGAAACCTTCTAAACTTTTAGACTAATCAAATTCTTTGGGAAGCTCGAAATCCCGATGGCGTTCGGTGTAGTAAACGTCGAGCCAGTTGTCCGTATTTTGGCAGCGAACCAAGGGCGCCGGGTGCCAAAGCCTCGCTCGCTTTCGCGACCACTCCGGAAATGGCACCTCATCCCCCAATTTTCGACAAACCCAGCGCGTTAGGCGAAGTGGCTGAAATTGCGAAATAACTCAGCTATCGAAATCTAATGTTGCCCTGTGTTATGTCTCTAGGGAATCGAAGGGGTAAAGGACAGTTGATTCATCTATCCAGACACTTGTGCATACTATCGCTGGTACTGGCAACCGCGTGCTACGCCGATGAGTTTCTTGGCGCGTTCCGTACGCCCCGACTTCATGATTATGTACGACGCGTTCGCTTTATGGTTCCCAATGAGCGATACCCAGAACGAGCGATTCCGATCTACTCAAAGATTCCTCGCGGCGTCTGCCTCAGCGTAGGAACCGAACGGGCATTCATGCTCTACGCGCTCGCCAAGAATTGCACGCATCTCATCTTGTTGGATAGCGACCCCATGGTGGTTCGCCTAAACGACATCAACATCCGACTCATCGATTTGGCAGCATCGCGTTTAGATTACGTTCATCTTCGCCTTAATGGTACGTGGGCCGATTGGAAAATTCGGATAGCCGAGAACCCAAGAAAAGATCTGCCCCCCCTTACTCTCGACGATTGGTATTGGTGGCGTAATATGGTGCGAGAAGAGAGCGGTTTCCGTCGTTTTCACCAGCCAAGTAATGGGGAGTTCGCCAACGTTAATTATCTCTATCGAGACGATCTGTACGATCGCATCGCGACCGGCGTACAGCAGCGCCGCTTTAAAACCATAGGCATGGACTTAACTGACTTCCTAAACTTCTCACGCCTTATCCAGCAACTAAGAACGGAAAACCTTGCCTTGGCTGCGGCAGATCTTAGTAATGTTTGGTGGAAGAGCCTGGTAGGAGCGACGAACTTAGAAAAAATCGTAGCTCGGATGAAACTTGTGACTTACGAAAAGAGCCTTTTGATCCTCACTGACAGAGGGTATCACAGACGATTTCCTGGACTTTCCTACTTTGCCTTCTCCATGGGTTTTCTTGATATGCACTCCCTAAGCAGCCAACTTGCTCCGCTAACTTTTAAAGAGCCCTATGCAGAGAGCAGCGATGACAGCATTTTTAATACTATCGATGGCCAATCCACTGAGATTCCCCACTGCTCCGTCCCGGTCACTAGAGAACATCTCGTCCCTAGCCTTTAGTACACTGTCTTATTGGCTTTCTTATGCGGTTGCTACATAATCGCCGCCGACAAGCCCCCGTAGTTAAATGGATATAACGAGGGATTCCTAATCCCTAATTACAGGTTCGATTCCTGTCGGGGGCACCAGGCTTCGCCTACGGCTACGCCCCGGTAAAACTACTAACATCAGAAAAAGCACACTTGTCCGGCGAAGCGCAGCGAAGACGGATTCCTGTCGGGGGCACCAGGCTTCGCCTACGGCTACGCCCAGGTAAACCTACCAACCTTAGAATAAGCACCCCGTTTGCGCACGAACAACCAATCTTTGCTCACATCGCAGGCCCCTCCATTGAGAGTAGAATTGGGGTAGGGGAACGGGCGGGTCTAAAGGTGAGACGAGTGGGAAATGAGGCTACCGTCGGAAATGCTTACTCATTCATTTGGTGATAACTCTCAGTTATGGCTATTTGGCGCCTTCCCGGAAACACCGCTTAATGTCTCTTAACCGTCAACGCGACAGAATTTAACTAAACAAAATCGCTTCCATCCATTTTGTTTTTGGTCCAATTGCCCCGGCGTTATGGCAGACGCGCTCGGACCAGATCGTTTAGTTCCCGTAGGCCTAGACCACTTCGCTGAACGAGTTCATTTTGCATATCAATGTAATGAGGTTGTTCAGGATCTTCCGCTTGAAAGCCTGAAAACGCTAAACTGTTTTTGGGCGCCCCATCAACTGCGGCAATCACCGCAGACTGCACAAGAAGCTCCTGCGCTGGGGTTCTTGCTCCTCGCTGTGGAGTGATGACCGGGAGTCCTTCTGCGGTTAGTCGCTGATTTATCTTTGTTAAGAATGGGTTGACGCCTCCGTGACGGTCTACGATCGCGGCCATTGCCGACCAGTCGTAATTCGACTGTGTCGCCTCACCAGCCGCAGCGCCGGTACCACTTCGCAACAGTCCCCCCAGGGGAACCACGCTCTCCCCGAACTCACGTACCGATTCGACGGCGAGGTCGATATCCGATTCGGCCTTTCGTTTTCTAAAATCTGCAGCGACTCGTGGTTGCCAGGTACGCAACTTTGCTAAATCCGCGCCAATGGACCTGAGTTGACGACGCGTGTCCACTTCGGCTCTCGGCACGTCACTCGGAGCTGCCTCCAACCCCACCCCTTCTCGTTGCCGATAGACTCGATCAAACTCCTTCTGAAACGTATCGGGATTTCCTTTAAAACTGGCCTGAATCTGCGCCGTGAGTTCGTTTACGAATGCCTGACCATCCGTGGATTGCGTCAGAAATATCTTCGGGGTACCACCCAAACGTTCGCGACGAGCATACCTTACTGCCGCCTCGACCAAGAGGCGTTGGATGAATTTTTCCTTCCCACCGTTTTTCCAGCGCTCAGTAACTTCGCCGTAATTTTCCGTATAAACGCGTTCCCACTCCTCGACCCACTTTTTCACCCCATGGAGATATTTCGGGTTTGATCCGTCGACGGGATCAAAATGATCCAGTACTCGCTCAATAGTTCCGGGGAATTCGAAGATCCACATCGGATAGAATTTCTTCCAAGTCTTTGCTCCTGCGCCAGGATCGTTACGCAACGCAACAAGATGATCCAATTCGAGCTCACGGATGAGGGTGTCGTTAGTGGATGCCTCGATAGAGCTTCTCAAAACCTCGTGTGAGACAACCTCTCGAGACACCAAATGTGCATAGGCAGGTCCGCAGGGGTCAGCTCCAAAACACAGAACAGGCAGAAAAAAGAATCTAAAAATAAGGGAACAGAGTAAAAGTCGTCTAGGCATCACTGCTTACGATTGTACCATTTAGGTAACCAACCTTTCTCCACTCTACCGTTTGATTGAGACGATAGGCTGAACGTGTTGCCGAGTGTCATATCTGCTATGCACCCTGATCATTCCTCTGCTCTGCTTCGTTTTATGCCGATAGTGAAGCGTAGAGGTGACGTTTAAGAGACCTATGAAATTACGTTTAAAAACTCATTTTTGGCTGCTGCTGGCCCTTTTGCTCCCCCTCTATTCGATGAGTCATGCCTATGTCGTCGAAAGCCCATGCGACATCGCCCTCACCGAAGTCCAATCCCCTCGTCAGCGGGCTTTTAACCACCGCGTCTTAAATCTCATGGCCAAGCACCTAGATTCCGGCCGGAGTGAGGGCACGAGTCCCAGAGGGAAGCGCGCGAAGACTTTTGAAGACGCCGTGCTGGAGTCTTACGAAAGGAGCGGCAACCCTTCCGACGCCGATAGAGCGGCAGAGGAACTCGGTCAGTTATTGGGTGTCCCCAAAGAGGTCGCCGAAGTGGCCGTGGCGTTTTACGATTTAGAAAATACCTATCGCGATCACTCCGAGAGGAAGGAGACGGTCTTAGCTAATATCGCAAGCTACTTTCCGCTCCCGGAAGAGAAGGTCAGCCATCGAGTTGGAAGCACCGTTGTTCCCGACACCTGGACCGAGGGGTTAAGACGCCACTCCCCCGCCAAAGCCCAATACGACGCCTGGAAAGAAGACGGTGAGGTTCCCGCCGCACGCACCGCCGGAGAAGACGACGGCCTGTGGTGGAAAGACATCATGGGGCCTGTCGCTGCCATCCGTGAATCGCAAAGGCAATCGCCGCAACCCCACCTCGATGCCTTTTTAGAAACGGAAAGCGGCAGGCTCTGGCAACTCTACGGCGCTCTCGCTGAAAGAGAACTGATTAAAAGTCAGCCGGGTGATCTCATTCCGGGAAGTGAGATCCGAGTCGGAGGAAAAAAACACGCCGATGCCTGGAAAGTCAGTTTGGAGAATCACCAGGGCCAAAAACGAATCATCATAAACGGGCTTATCGAAGCGAAGGCCTCGTACCTTGGCGTCGCCAAAGCCCAACATCAGATTCGAGGCTTTCTCTCCCGACTTGTCGAAAACCCCAACCGCGTCTACCTCTTTGGCGAAGCCGTAGATCCAAAAAACCTCTACCTGCAAACCAACCGCGGCCCCGTCTTACTCAGTGATTTTGTACGGGACAACCGATCCTGGATCGTAGGCGAGACCGTCGATACTGCCTTCGCCGAAAAATTCAAAACGCTTTTTTCGAAAAACTTCTACGAGGTCGCTATCCCGCACGGAGAGCCGCAGCCTAATCTCCCCGTGGGGAGCTACGCGGAAACTTCAATATCTCGCGCGACCCTGCAAGAGAGGTTTAGCCACTTGATCCACAAACGTTTCCGGCCCGAAGAAGAATCCCCCGAAGCCTTGGTCCAAACGCTCTTCTCCGAGCACAGGGGAGACTTTCGTCCACCCGAAGAGTGGCTACAGCATGAAAATTACCGGCGCACCGGACAGACGTTTCAAATAGTGAGTCTTGATGGCTGGATGCACCCCGAAACGGGAGGCCTTCAGGCCATTAAGAACTTAACGGGTTTTTCGAGGAGAATAGACGACGTCTTAGCTGCACTGGGAACTCACTTGCCCCAGTCCGTTCAAGACGAACTCGTGCGTAGGTATCACGTTGGTGCTGAGGACGGAAAGAATGCTCTAATTGGTGGTTCTAATCCCGCCGCCGAGAACATCTACCATCGCCTGCACGCGCTCATCGATGCCCACAATAATTGGGTGAAAGAAGATCCCGCACACCGCACTTCTATCTCAAGAGAAAACCTCGATGCCAAAGAAGGCATGGAAACCGCCATCGACATTTTACAACGCGCAACACCTAATTACCTGCCTCCCTCGTTTACGACAGAAACCGGAGGCCTTCAGGCCATTACGACGTTAACGGGTTTTTCGAGGAGAATAGACGACGCCTTAGCTGCACTGGGAACTCACTTGCCCCAGTCCGTTCAAGACGAACTCGTGCGTAGGTATCACGTTAGTGCTTCGGACGGCCGAATGGCTACAAGAGGAAAGTCTATTCCCGCCGCCGAGAAGATTTACCATCGCCTGCACGCGCTTATCGATGCCCACAATGATTGGGTGAAAGAAGATCCCACACACCGCACTTCTATCTCTCGAGAAAACCTCGATTCCAAAGAAGGCATGGAAACCGCCGTCCACATTTTACAACGCGCACAATCGAATTACCTACCTCCCTCGTTTACGACTGACACCGGAGGCCTTCAGGCGATTAGGATGTTAACGGGCTTTTCAGCAAAAACCCACGACGCCTTAGCCTCACTGGGAACTCACTTGCCCCAGCCCGTTCAAGAGGAGCTCGTGCGTAGGTATCCCGTTGGTGCTGAGGACGGAAAGAATGCTCTAAATACTGGTTCTAAGCCCGCCGCCGAGAACATCTACCATCGCCTGCACGCGCTCATCGATGCCCATAATGATTGGGCGAAAGAAGATCCCGCACACCGCACTTCTATCTCTAGAGAAAACCTCGATTCCAAAGAAGGCATGGAAAACGCCATCCACATTTTACAACGCGCACAATCGAACTACATGCCTCCCTCGTTTACGGCAGAAACCGGAGGCCTTCGGGCCATTAAGAAGTTAACGGGTTTTTCGGAGAGAACAGACGACGTCTTAGCTGCACTGGGAACTCACTTGCCCCAGCCCGTTCAAGACGAGCTCGTGCGTAGGTATCACGTTGGTGCTCAGGACGGAGGGAATGCTCTAAAAGGTGGTTCTAAGCCCGCTAAGAACATCTACCATCGTCTGCACGCGCTCATCGATGCTCACAATGATTGGGCGAAAGAAGATCCCACACACCGCAATTCTATCTCTAGAGAAAACCTCGATTCCAAAGAAGGCATGGAAAATGCCATCCACATTTTACAACGCGCACAATCGAACTACCTACCTCCCTCGTTTACGGCAGAAACCGGAGGCCTTCGGGCCATTGAGATGTTAACGGGTTTTTCGAATAAAATAGACGACGTCTTAGCCGCACTGGGAATTCATTTGCCCCGGTCCGTTCAAGACGAGATCGTGCGTAGGTATCAGGTTGGTGCTAGGGACGGAGGTAGTGCTCTATATGGTGGTTCTAAGCCCGCCGCCGAGAACATCTACCACCGCCTGCACGCGCTCATCGATGCCCACAATGATTGGG